>JBBRIO010000042.1:0-16533 GCA_038220855.1 Bryobacterales bacterium
CAGCGTTGCCCTATCCTCCACTCCGGTGGAAAACAGTTTACCGAATCGTGACCAACTGTGTCATCCTGGTCTCGGTAATCAGCCCCTCTCTACACTTAAGACTCACTTACTTTCGTGTCTAGCCAAGTGGGTCCACCTCAGGCCGCCGCCCCCGCCGGGCCAATTGTCCGCCGCAACTTCATCGACGAACATATCTTCGGTGCCATGCAGCGCGATCACATCCCCCACGCGCCTCTGGCCTCGGATGAAGAGTTCTTCCGCCGCATCCATCTCGATCTCACCGGCCGCATCGGCAGCTCCCTCGACCTCGACAAATTCGTCGCCTCCCCGGACCCCGCTAAGCGCGACAAACTCATCGACGAACTCACCGTCTCCCACGCCTTCAAAGCCCGCTGGACTTACTGGTTCGGCGACCTCGCCAAAACCGCCGCCAACCGCGTCGGGAACGAAGGCAAGAATCTCTTCTATAAGTGGATCTACGACAACATCCATCTCAACCGCCCCTACAACGAAATCGTCCGCGACATGCTCACCGCCAACGCCTCCAGCAACTGGTACAACGGCCCGGCAAGCTATGTGGCCCGCTGGGTCGTCATCGGTTTGACCTGCGAGGATACCGTCCACGAAGATACACCTTTCGCGGCCGCGTCAACGGCTCCACCGACTTCGCCTATGAAACCCTCGTCGACGGTGCCTCCGTTACCGTCAACCGAGGCGGCAACTTCTCCCCCCTGTCCGTCTCCGTCGAAGCCCTCGCCGAAGTCAAAATCCAAACCGGGGGCATGTCCGCCGAATTCGGCCGCAGCCAGGGCGGCGTCTTCAACTACGTCATGAAGTCCGGCACCAACGCCCTCCACGGCAGCGCCTACACCGGCATTCGCAACGAAGCCCTCAACGCCAATACCTTCGCCAACAATGCGCGCGGCGTCGACCGTCCTCAAGACCGCAAGATGAACTGGGCCGGCAGCATCGGCGGCCCCATCGTCATCCCCAAGGTCTACAACGGACGCAACAAAACCTTCTTCTATTTCTCCTACGAACAGTACCGCGCGCGAAACTACGGCTTCGGCGCTCCCACTCGCAACGCCCCCCTCGCCGAGTTCTATCAAGGCGATTTCAGCCGCCTCCTCGGCCCCGTCACCACCTTTCGCGACGCCCTCGACCGGCCCTTCCCGCGGTGCCATCTACGACCCCGCCTCCTTTCGCCAACTCGCGAGCGGCCGCTGGATCGGTGACATCTTCCCCGGAAACCGCATCCCCGTCTCCCGCATCAGCACCACCGCCCAACGCGTCAACTCGATCGCCGTCAAACACTACCTCCCCACCATCAAAGGCCCGGACGGCCTCGTCCCCCTCGTCAACAATCAAGTCTTCCCCATCTCCGGCAACCCCGAACTCGATCAGTATCAATACTCCGGCAAAGGCGATCTCATCTTCAATGAACGCCACAAAATCAGCGGCTCATACAATCTCAAGGAAGCTCCCCGCCTCATCCTCGACGCCGGCGGCCTTTTGGAACACCCGCGAAATCTACGGCGGACCCCTCGCCAAAGCCCGCCGCCGTCCCGATGACGGCTAGTTCGCCCGCGGCGCCTGGGACTGGACCGTCTCCCCCACCGTCCTCAACAACTTGACCCTCTCCTTCAACCGCCGCGGCAATCCCGAGCGCATCCTCGAAGCCGAGCGAGACGGGGCCAAAGAACTCGGCATCAGGGGCCTCACCTCCCTCGGCTACCCCAATATCAACTGGGGCGGCGGACCCTTCGTCAGCCTCGAATCCCCCGGCTTCCAAAACGTCAGCTTCCGCGCCGGCAACGGCTGGGGCATTCTCGACTCCGTCAGCTTCTCCCGCGGCAAGCACTTCCTCAAAGCCGGCGTCGACTTCCGTCACAACCAGCAGAACCGCCGCCAAACTCCCTCCTCTTCCTTTAACTTCTCCGCCCGCGGCACCGCCATCCCCAACGAAGCCTTCTCCGCCAACCAAACCGGCTACGCCTTCGCCAGCTACCTCCTCGGCATCGTCGATAGCGCCAGCCTCTCCGACCCCGCCGGGCTCGGCGGCCGCCGCAACTATATGGCCCTCCACTTCCACGACGATTACAAAGTCACCTCCAATCTCACCCTCAACCTCGGCCTCCGCTGGGAAAACCAGCCCCCCGTCTACGAAGTCAAAGACCGCCTCTCCAGTTGGAACCCCTCCAAAATCGATCCCGAATCCGGCCTCCCCGGAGCCTATGACTTCGCCGGCACTTGCAAGGAATGCACCGGCAGCCGCTCCTTCGGCCGCCGCAGCCTCAAAGACTTCGGCCCCCGCATCGGCTTCGCCTGGCGGCTCAAAAAGGCGTGGACCCTCCGCGGCGCTTACGGCATCATGTACGAAGGCGATTCCCCCAACGGCTACAACGCCGTCCCCCTTGGCAAAGCCACCAGCGTCGCCTGGGGCGGCACTTACCTCCTCGCCTCCGACCCCGTCCGCCCCTGGGCCGGCATCTTCAACTGGGACAACGGCTTCCCCACCGATCGCTTCCAACCCGCCGGCTACGACGTCTCCTGGGGCAACCGTCAGCGGCCCGGCATGATCGACGCCAACTACGGCCAAACCCCCTACATCCAAAACTTCACCCTCAACCTCCAGCGAGGCCTCGGCAAATACGTCCTTGATCTCGGCTACGTTGGCAACAAATCCACTCGCCTCCGCTTCGGCGAACTGCAGCGCATCAATCAACTCCCCCCGCCGTCCTTTCCCAATACGGCACCCGGCTCAACAACCAAGTCCGCAATGCCACCGAAGCCGCCTCCAATGGCATCCGCAACCCCACCCCGGGTTCGCCGGTACCGTCGACTCCGCGCTCCGCCCCTATCCCCAACTCCAGGGCAATCAAACCGTTCAAGTCTATGGAGCTCCCCTCGGCTTCTCCAGCTATCACGCCCTGCAGGTCGTCTTGAACCGGGAGTACGCCAACGGCCTCACCCTCTACTCGAACTACGTCTTTTCCAAGCAGATGACTAACACCGAAAGCTCCCTCATCGGCGATAACGATTCGAAGCCCCTCGACTACTACAACCTCAAACTCGAGAAGATGATCGGCCAGAACGACCGCACCCATACCTTCAAGACCTACCTCAGCTACGACCTTCCCTTTGATCGCGGCCCCTTCGCTCGCGGCAGAGCTTGGACCAACCGCCTCCTCGGCGGCTGGAACATCGCCTCCATCGTCAACTACGCCTCCGGCGAGCCTCCCGAGTTCACCGGATCTTCCCCCTTAAGCGGAGGTTGGAACGGCGCCGTCAACCGCCTCAACGTCGCCGCTGGACCCTTGAAGGCCGACGGTTTCCATCGCAACAACTTCGAACTCTCGAGCGCCCTCTCCCCCGGCAACCGCTACCTCAACCGCGCCGCCTTTAGTGACCCGGCTCTCATCCCCCTCACCCTCGGCACCGGTGCCTACCGCTACTCCCAGGTCCGCGGCTTCGGCAATATCAGCGAAAACTTGACCCTCACCAAATCGCTCGCCCTCACCGAAAAAGTCCGGTTCCAGTTGCGCTCCGAGTTCTTCAATCTCTTTAACCGCCATCAACTCGGCGGCATCACGACACGCATCAGCAACCCGAACTTTGGACAAGTCACTAGCGTCTCCGGCAGCCGCCAAGCCCAAATCAGCGGGCGCTTCGATTTCTAACATTCACGCCGGTGCCCTCCTCCGCCTCGGCGGAGAGCGCGTCTATCGCGGCCGCGAAGCCAGCTTCTTAAGCGCAGAGTCCTGTTGCGGCCCCCATCAATCTCCCATCAATCCCGGAACTCTCCCGATTCCGAAGCCGCAACCGAGTCCAATGTGCGCGAGTTCCTGGAGAGGGGCTACCGCGCCTCCGGCCCATCGACTCGTTTCCCTTCTGTGTCGCCTTCCGCCAATTGAAGGCCCGCCGTCTCCCGGCCTCGAACTCTCCATCACGGCCCTTATCCGTTGCTCAATTCGGATAAAACAACCGGCGCGTGGCGGGCCACCCCGCCGCCGGAATCGGTCGCGAGGCCGTCGAGTGACGACGACCCCTTTCGAGCCCCGGGTCTATGCCTTCTTCTCCTGGAGAATGCGTAGTTCAATCGCGGTCATATCGGACACACGGTAAGTCACCTTCAGCAGAATACCCGCCTGCAGGTCGGCTAGTTCGATACGCTTCTTTCCCGCGAATTCAGTACCCTTATTGGCCTTGATCTTATAGCGCTTGTCCAGTTTCATCGAAAGCTTCTTTCCCTCAGCCTCCACGATGATGGAATTGCCATCTCCGCCTGCTGAGAGGTATTTGACGCTCACGGTTTTCACCACCTCAAACGGAGTCTGAAGGCCCCCGTCCCCGCCGCCGGGAGGCGGCCCAACGGAGCCACTCCCTTGGGCCCATGCGGCACCGGAAGCCGCCAGGAAAAGCACGCATACAAGTTCAAACTTCATCGTATTTAACTCCTCTTTTCATCTTCGTGACACGCGGGCGAGAAGTAACGTTACAAGTGTTAAATACTCCAGGATTACCGCCCATCTCTGTTCCTTCCCGTCCACCATCACCAAAAAAGCGGCTAAGACTGAAAATGTCCATGCGACCCAAACAATTCTGCCGCTCGCAATCGCGAAGGGCAGCGCCCAACTTAAATACCAGGGCATCACCGCGGGGCTACAGAGCAAAACAACGCCCAGTGTGTCGGCGCTGGACTGCAGGAACGAGGCGGCACCGCCGTCGTCTTTCCACCAAATCCAGCCCACCCAGGCCGCTAGGACAACACCGCAGAACAGCTTTGCGTACCCAGCCGAATTTGCAATCCAGGGTTCAAGAAGGGTCTTGCCGAGATGGAAGAGCCCCGCGTTGAACTCCCACGTGGCGGCAAATGCCTGCAAGCCGGCAAACACCCCCAATCCGGCCGTCCAGTAAGGCAGATAGCCAACGCAGACCACGACGAAGGCCAGCGCCATCCGTAACCAGCCCAGGCGGCGAACCAGGAAAATCGCCAGGATCGCGGGACTCAACTTGGCCAGGACGGCCAAGCCGAAAAGGACCGCCGACCAAGTCCATTTACCTCTCACCACCGCCAACGCCAACGCCGACAACACCAATACCGCCAGGGCATCGACGTGCGAACTGCCAGCGAAGACTTTGACAATCAGCGGATTCCACGCGTAAACCAGCGCCCACTCAGGGCGCATTCCGCGCGCTTTTAAAAGTAGACCGATCAACAGACACGCTCCCAGGTCGCAGGCAATGATGAAGAGCTTCAATGCCACGATACTGCCGGGTGCCACGCCATTAGCCGCGAGAAACAGGAACTGCGCAAGAGGAGGATAGATGGAGGGAGTATCGGAATAGCTTACGTTCTCCCGGATTTCTTCAAAGATCCCCTCACTGGCCGCATCCAATTGCGGTGACGCCGGACTCCAGCGATAAGGATTGTAGCCGGCCCTGGTTGCATTCGCCTCCCAAAGATATCTCCAGACATCGTTGTCAAAAAGTTGGAAGCGCTCGAAGACGACGGCTTCGCTCCGGACGTCCTGGCCAAGCCAAGCGAATTTTTGGGCCGCCGGGGCATGGGCGGGAAGTCCCGCGGGCAAAAGCAGCACGCGGAACAGCACCGCCCCCACCGCCAGCAGAGGCACACCTCCGGAAAAGTGTCCGCGCCAAACCATCCATACCGCGCAGCCGGATAGGGCGAACAAGGCCGTCATGATTCCGAGAAAGGTCGAGACCGCGCTCCACCCATTTACCGCATCCAGGCCGAGAAGCTGGATATACAAAGCCGCCGATCCCGCTACGATCAGAGCCTGCGCAATCGTCCGGAATTGGGAGGCGGAGGTCACCGAATTACCTTTCGAACGCTGACCGCGTAAGTCATTCCGGCCGCAATAGAAAAGGGATTCGTCAAGTAGGCCGGCGGTTGCTCGAAATTACAGCGATCCACAATCTACAGTGTAAGGCCGAAAATGCGTCGCTGAAGGGCGGCATACTGCCTATGCGGCGTCTATCAAAAGTTAAATCAACCCGTCCGTTGGGGCGAACGCATACTAGGCGCCAACGCGATGAATTATGCTCTCGTTTAGGATCTCGCACACTTTCCCACCCGGAAAGAACGTTGTACCGATGGAGTCGGCGATCCTGCTCCCAGCCGGTAAGGACGCTGTCGTACGCGCCATTTCCCGGGCCTTCCTTAACAAAACAGAATAGCTTGAAAATGTTCTGCGCGCACGGGCCCGTTGCGGCCCCCATCAAACCAGAAACTCTCCCCCTTTCCGAAGCCGCAACCAAGTCCGATGAGCGCGAGTTCCTGGAGAGAGTAAAGAGTGCGAAAGTCAGGTCAGTACCCTCGCCAGCACGCATAGGTTCGCTCAGAGCACCTACTTATCGTTCGGGTGCACCCTCTGCTCAGTCCGGCATAGCCGGCTCCCGGAACCGCGGGACCACCTGCCCTCGTTGCGGTGGTGGTACATTACTTTGCGAGAGGGATGATCGCAATGTGGCTTCGTTATCTTGTATTGCTGGCAATAACGGCGGTGGGCTCCTTTGGGCAAGCCGAATCGGCACGCATGACGGGCACGATCAGCGATCCTTCGGGGGCGAGTGTAGCCCGGGCCAGGTTGACGCTGACGCAGGAGTCGACGGGGGCGCGGCAGTCGGTAGTGAGCGGGGCGGACGGGCGTTATTTGACGTTGCCTTTGCGGATTGGGAGCTATCGGGTGGAGGTGCAGGCGGACGGGTTCCGGCAGTCGGTGCGGCAGAGGGTGGTGCTGGAGATTGGGCAGACGCAGGTGCTGGATTTCCGGTTGGAGATCGGGGCGGCGAGCGAGAGCGTGCAGGTGACGGCGGAGGTGCCGCAACTGTCGACGGTGGATGCGACGCAGGGGCAGGTGATCAACAATAAGCGGATTGTGGACATGCCGCTGAATGGGCGGGACTACATTCAACTGGCGCTGCTTTCAGGGGGAACGATTCCGGCGACGAGCGGGAGCCGGTTTGGAGGATTCTCGGCGGCGGGCCAGCGGTCGACCCAGAACAACTACATGCTAGACGGGATTGACAATAACAACGTCCAACTGGCGGCACAGGGCAATCAGGCGGAAGCGGTGAAGCCGTCGGTGGACGCGATTCAGGAGTTCAAGATTTCGACGAACTCGTTTTCGGCGGAGTTTGGGCGGGCGGCGGGCGGGGTGGTGAATGCGACCATCAAGAGCGGGTCGAACCAGTTGCATGGGACGGTGTATGAGTTTCTGCGCAACGAGAAGCTGGACGCGAAGAACCTGTTTGATGATCCGGTGAAGCCGAAGCCGAAGTTTGGGCGGAACCAATACGGATTTTCGGTGGGCGGGCCGGTGATCAAGAACAAGCTGTTCTTTTTTGGGGATTCGGAGTGGGGGAAGATCCGGGAGTCGCGGACGGTTGTGAATACGATTCCGACGACCTTGATGCGGCAGGGGAATTTTTCGGAGCTGCGAAATATCACGGTGTTTGACCCGAATACTTACGATGCAGGCACGCGGACGCGGCTGCCGTTTCCGGGCAACACGATTCCGGCGCAGCGGCTGGACCGGGTTTCCAAGCTGGCGACCGCCTGGTACCCCCCCGTGCAAAATGGGAATCTGCTGCAGAACTACTTGTACACCCCTCCGAACGAGACCGATGAGCACAAGTGGGATATGAAATTCGATGCGAACCTTTCGGCGAAAGACACGTTGTACTTTCGCTACTCGGCGCATAACCTGTTTCAACCGGCGTCGGCGAATCTGCCGCCGCCTGCGTTTGGGAGTAACGAGTCGAGCTTTTCGAATGCCGGAAAGAATACGGCGATGGTGTGGAGCCATACGTTTACGCCGAGTCTGGTGGTGACGACCCGGGCGGGTTGGAACCGGCTATTTACGAACCAGCAGCCGCCAGTGGATCGGAACGCGAATGTGGAGCTCGACTTGCGAGGAGTGGATCGGACTACGCCGGGGGTGCCGCGGTTTGCGATCGCTGGTTATACGGCCTTGGGAATTGGGGCGAATCTGCCCAACCTGAATGATTCGCAGACTCGGCAGGTGGTGAGCGACGTGAACTGGATTCGGGGTAGCCATACGCTCAAGGCGGGGATCAACTTGAGCTGGCTGCAAGCGTTCATCACGAATCCGAAAGAGGCGCTGGGGATCTTTACGTTCAATGGGAACTTCACAAGGAACCCGGTAAATAATGGCGGTGGGAATAGCTTTGCGGACTTCCTGCTGGGGATTCCATTTCAGACTGCGGCGGCGAACCCGGTGTATTCGAACTTGCGGGCTCCGTTCTATCACTGGTACGTGCAGGATGAATGGCGGGCGACGCGGAAATTGAACCTGAGCCTGGGGCTGCGATATGAGTACAACGGGCAGTGGGTGGAGACGCGGAACATGTTGTCGAACTACGATCTCGATCGGAATCCGGCGCGGCCCTCGATTCTGTTGGCGAAGGACGGCGCCCGGGCGGATCGGTCTTTGATTGCGGACCGGAAGAATAACTTTGCGCCGCGGCTGGGGATGACGTACCAAATCAACAGTAAGACGGTGATTCGGTCGGCTTTTGGGTTGTTTATTGGCAACTATGAGGGGACGGGAGGAGGCCGATTTCTGTTGGGTAACCCTCCGAATACGATCTCGATTCAGCTGAGTACGGATTCGATTCGGCCGGCGTTTGTGCTGCGGGACGGATTGCCGGCGGGGTCGCTGGATCCGAAGAATCTGGCCAATCTAAGGCTGTCTTCGTTCCAGGTGAATCCGAAGTGGCCGAAGTCGATGCAGTGGAACTGGAACGTGCAGCGGCAGTTGCCCAAGGATATGGTCTGGGAGGTGGGCTACTACGGGTCGAAATCGACGCATCTGCCGATGCGGTGGAACGCCAACTATGCGCTGCCGGGGCCGGGGAACATCAACTCGCGAAGGCGGTATACGTCGATTGTGTATCCGGGGACGAATCTGGTAGTGTCGCCGTTGACGATTGTGGACCGGCACGATTGGTTTGGGAATTCGCAGTTTCATTCGTTCCAGACACGGTTGGAGAAGCGGTTTTCATCGGGGGTGAGTTTTCTGGGAAACTATTCGTTCTCTAAAACGATTGGAGATACGGGCGGGTTTTCGGGAGCGGGTAACGCACCCGGTTCGCCGCAGGGCTTCCAGAATCCGTTGAACCGCCGGCTGGAGAAGAGCTTGGACGATCAGGACCAGCGGCACCGGTTCGTTTCGAGCTACCAGTACGAGTTGCCGTTTGGGCGGGGCCGGCGGTGGTTGGCCAAGGGGAATGGGCTGGTGGATGGGATCGCGGGGGGATGGTCGATTGGCGGGATTACGACGGTGGCGAGTGGGCAGCCGTTTGGATTGACAGTGCAAGGGGATCCGGCGAATACAGGCGACCCGAACCGCCCAAATGTGGTTGGGGAACCGCGGCTGTCGGGGGCGGAGCAGTCGGCGACGCGGTGGTTCAATACGGCGGCGGTGGTGGCGAATGCTCCGTTTACGTATGGGAATGCGGGGCGGAATATGTTGACGTTGCCGGGCCGGGTGAATACGGATATCGGCCTGTTTAAGGCCTTTCAAATTACGGAGCGCGTGGGGCTGCAGTTTCGCGCCGAGGCGTTCAATCTACTGAATACGCCGGCGCTGGGGGCTCCGGTGACGGCTTTGGGCGATTTGGCTTTGGGGCGGATCCAGTCGGCGGGGCGGCCGCGGAACCTGCAGTTTGGTTTGAAGATCTTGTTTTAAAGGAGTCAAGACGATGCTGCGGCGGGAATTTTTAGGGACATTGATGGCGGCGCAGGCCGGGCGGCGTCCACCGAACATCCTGCTGCTGATGGCGGATGACCTGGGGGCGAGCGAGGTGGGCTGCTACGGCAACCGGAAGGTGAAGACGCCGCACATTGACCGGCTGGCGGCGGAAGGGGTGAGGTTTGAGACTTGCTACGCGACGCCGTTGTGCTCGCCTACGCGGGTGGAGCTGATGACGGGCCGGTATGGGTTTCGGACCGGGTTTACGAATTTCATAGGCCGGGTAACGAATCGGCGTATGCGGTTGCAAGAAGACGAGTTGACCTTTGCGGACATGCTGAAGGAGCATGGCTATGCGACCGGGTTGGCGGGGAAATGGCAGTTGGGACTGATTTCGCTGCATCCGACGATGATTCATGACTCGGGTTTTGAGGAATACTACTCGTGGTCGTGGACCAAGGGGGGGCAGCCGAAGGGGTCTCCGGCGGAGGGACAGGAGCGGCAGCGGTATTGGCATCCCGCGATTGTCTCGAATGGGAAGTATGTGCCCACGTCGCCGGAGCAGTATGGCGAAGACTTGTATTCGGGGTGGATCATCGACTTCATGAAGCGCCATCGGGAGCGGCCGTTTTTGGCCTACTATCCGATGTGCCTGATCCATGAACCTTGGGAGGCGACACCGGATCTCGGGAAGCCGGGGGCGAAGACGGAGGGGGGCATGTACCACTGCATCGAATACATGGACCATGTGGTGGGCAAGGTGATGGCCTCGCTTGAGCAGATGGGCTTGGCGAAGAACACGGTGGTGATTTTCTGCGGGGATAATGGGACGGGGAATGCGGGGAAAGGCACGGTGACCGAGCTTGGGGTGCGGGTGCCGATGATTGTGCGGGGGCCGGGAGTGAGGAAGGGTGTGGTGAGCCGGGACCTGGTGGACTTCTCGGATGTGCTTCCGACGTTGGCGGAGTTGTCGGGGGCGAAGATGCCAGGGGGAGGGAGAGTGATTCATGATGGGGTGTCGTTCGCACCGGAGTTGCAGGGGCGGCCGGGGAAGCGGCGGGAGTGGGTGTTTAGCTATCTGGGGTACGGCCGGATGGTTCGGGACAAGCGATGGCTGCTCCAGGGGGATGGCAAGATGTTTGACTGTGGAGAGTCGCGCGATGGATCGAAGTATCGGGACGTGAGCGGGGATTCGACGGCGGAGGTGACGGCGGCCAGGAAGAGATTGGAGGGTCTGCTCGAAGGGTTGCCAGCGCCGGCGCAGGAGCCGCCGGGGCTCAAGAATCCGCTGCAATCATTTGTGGGGGGGCAACAGTAAGGGGGCGGCCGGAAGTGGCATGATGGCTGGATGCGGATTGTAGTGATTAGCTTGTGCTTGATGCTCAGTGTGGCGGAGGCGCGGCTGGTCCGGATCGTGGTGGAGCAGCGGGAGCCAGTAAAGGCGGGCGAGTACGAGTTGTTGCGGGGCCGGTTCTGGGGAGAGCTCGATCCGAAAGATCCGCGCAACCAGACCATCAATGACATTGGGCTGGCGGTGCGGAATGGGCGGGGCTTGGTGGAGTACACGGCGACGTTTGCGCTGGCCAAGCCGGTGGACATGAAGAAGGCCAGTTCGCTACTGCTGTACGGAGTGCCGAACCGCGGGAAGGGCGCGCCGGTGCCGAGTGCGGAGGGGCACGTGAGCGTGGTGAGCGGTTGGCAGGGCGATCTCGCGCCGGCAAACGACGCTCAGACGATCGTGGTGCCGGTAGCGAAGAACTTGGATGGATCCCCGGTGGTAGGATCGGTGACGGCGCTCTTCATGGACGCGCCGGCGGGGACACACACGCTGCCGCTGAGCGCGGCGGTAAGTGCGATCAGCTATCAACTGCCTCGAACGTTGGACACAGCAAAAGCAACGCTGACCCGGCGGGCTAGTGCGAACGGGGTACGGACGCCGGTGGACCGGCGGGAGTGGGCGTTTGCGGGTTGCGGTGAGGTAGCGTTTCCGGGGCGGCCGGAGCGGACGAAGATCTGTCTGAAAGACGGGTTTGACACGGCATTGCTGTACGAGTTGATTTATGAGGCGCAGGATCCGCTCGTGCTGGGAATAGGGTATGCGGCGACGCGGGATTTGAACTCGTTCTTGCGGTACGAAGCCAGGGACTCCGAGGGGACGGAGAATCCGGTGGCGGGGGCAATCCGGTTTGCGGTGAGCGAAGGGAATTCGCAGTCCGGCAATTTCTTGCGGAGCTTTGTGCACTTGGGCTTCAACCAGGATGAGCGGGGACGGAGAGTTTGGGACGGGATGAACCCGAATATTGCGGCGCGGCAATTGGCGATGAATTTTCGGTTTGCAGTGGCGGGCGGGACGGCGAAGCTGTATGAACCGGGGAGTGATGGGGTGGTGTGGTGGAACTCGTATGCGGATCGGGCTCGGGGGCGGAAGAGCGCGGGGTTGCTGGACCGCTGCCGGGCGACGAAGACGTGTCCGAAGATTGTGGAGACGTTCGGGGGGCTTGAGTTTTGGGCGCTGCGGATGTCGCCGGATTTGGTGGGGACGGATGCGAAAAAAGATATTCCTCTGCCGGAGAACGTCCGGCGGTACTACTTTCCCGGGACGACGCATGGAGGCGGGCGGGGTGGATTCAAAGTGGCAGCGGCGGCGGTTCCGGCTGGCTGCGTACTGGCGGCGAACCCGAATCCGTCATCCGATACGCTACGCGCGCTGCGGGTGGCATTGATCGAGTGGGTGATGAAGGGAATCCAGCCCCCGCCGAGCCGGCACCCGACGTTGCGGGCCGGGCAGTTGGTGGCGGCGACGCAGGCGGCGACCGGGTTTCCTAAGATTCCGGGGATACCGTCGGTCGACGGGGTGGTGAATCCGGTTTACGACTATGACTTTGGGGCGGAGTTCCGGGCGGGGGATATGGCGGGTTGGATTGGAAAAGCGCCACCGGAGATCCGGCGGGCGCTGCCGACGCTGGTGCCGAAGGTGGATGCCGACGGGAATGATTTGGGGGGCGTGGCTTCGGTGTTGTTCGAGGTACCGCTGGGGACGTATACGGGCTGGAATGTTACCCGGCAGGGGTTTCAAAAGGGACAGTGGTGCGGGCTGAATGGGGGCTACATCCCGTTTGCCCGGACGAAGGCGGAGCGGTTGGCGAGTGGGGATCCCAGGCTTTCGCTCGAAGAGCGGTACGGGACGCAGGAGAAGTATCTAGAAAGGGTGAGGGCGGCGGCGGCGCGAGCGGTGAAGGCGCGGTACTTGTTGGCGGAGGATGCGGCGCGGTTGGTGGGGCAGGCGGAGGCGAGTGGGGTGTTCGGTCTAAAGAAACCTTGATCATCTTTCGGAGCCCGCCCTCGCCAAGCACTTTCATGGTAGTCTTTTGAACGGTTTGGACGATGTCGCCAATCGGGCGAAAACACCAACTTCATGCTAAAGATTACAGCCTCTCAGATGGGGGCGTTCGAGGACGGTCGACGCGACCAATTCATCGCCCTTACAGTGCAAACGATCGAGAGCAACTACCCGATTCCCTTCCGGCGGTTGGGACCCGATAAGCTGCGCGCCCTGATCCTTCGGGGCATCGAACGGGGCGAGCGGCTGGAGATTCGCAACCCAGTTCTTCTGGGTTCGTTTATCGAGTTGACCGTGGCGTTTGGCGAGAAGTTTGAGCGTTCGCAGCGCGGCGCTTGGGCTAACGAGGTCCTCAATGATCCCAGTCTGCCTGCTGCGTTTAAGGTTCGGATCATTGAAGAGAAGCTGTTCTCGGACTCGAAGGGCCGCCCGGTGATCGAGCACATCTCCTAACGGCGATGGACTCCGTGACCGGTAAGTGAAATCAGGAGTGCGAAAATGCAATCGATCTGCAAGACCTGTGGGGTCTCCCACGAATGCTTACCCGGCGAAGTTTCTAAAGCCCTTCTCCCTTGTGGCCGGGAGCCAGCCGGTGGTCTCATCGTGCAAGTCACCGACAAGCAGACCGGCGAGGGGATCGAGGGCGTTACCGTAAAGGCTGTCGGCCTTCCCACGGGCCGTTCCGGATTTGCGAGCAAGGATTCGTTGCCAGCCGGTTCCTATCCAATTTACGTGGAGCCGCTGTCGGATCTACTTAGCCAGGATTACTGTTGGGAAGGCCCGCAAAAGGATGCGGCCGTCCAGAACGGCGCCCTCACCCTATCCAAGCTGGAACTGACCCCCATCTGTTGCACGAAAACGGAAAAGGGCTGTTTCTCGCTCATCGCCAAACCCACCAACAATACGTGCTCAACCTGTGCCCTGTCCGCCACGGCCAAGGCTGGTGCGCAGAAAATGAGCGACGCCGAGCGGAAGGAGTTAGCTACGGCCTTCCAAAACAAGCCCTTCATCTACGGAACCGCCGGCGCAAAAGTTCTGACCGACGTTGTGATGAAGTTGGTCGGCAGCGGTATCGCCCCCCACCAGAGGAAAATCAAGCAATCAGAATCCACGATCAAATCGTGCGAAGGATTGATCGCCGAATTGACGCAGCGCCGAGAGAGCAGCGGATCAGACCCCGCCGCGCAGGCAAAGATTGACCTCGATCTGGCCCGCTACCGGGACATGATCGAAAAAGCGCAAGTAGACATAAATGCAGAGCAAAAGACAGTCGAGGAGATGAGACGCTTGGAAGGCGTTTACGATCCTGGGATCCGAGCCAACGCCTATATGGCCGAAGATGGGAACCAGATGATGGACCTCTACTATGGCCAGTTCGGCACCACCACGTTCCAACAGCGCAATCCGATCATCGGAAAATATGTGCATCTGGCGATGGAATTCGCCGGAGACTACAGTCAAGGTCAAGCCGGGTTCGATTCCTTCTACAAAACCTTTGGACGGGTCGCCCACCCCGATGGGGTGAAGCCTTGGCGCCCTAGCGGCCTCATTGAGGGCTGGGACAGTTGGGCGAAAACAGCGGCAGCCATGCAACCGATTAACGACTCCATGGCCAAATACGGCATGACGGCAACCAAGTACATGTCGAAGATGATTCGGGAAGCGGTCCAGTGCTTCGGCGGCACCTTGGTCTTCGATGGAGCCGATGTTTTTTACGAGGCCGTGTTCTCTTCTCGCGAAAAAATCCGCGTGGGAGATACCGCCGAGGAGGCCCGCGCTCTCTTTCCAGAGTTTGCCAAGTTCCCCGGAGAGTCCAGCGTCAAATGGGGAAGAGGAACGTTGATCTTCCATTGGCGCGGAAAGGAAACACCACCCACCCAAGCGCTGTTTAGAGAATCATGGCAGTACATTGGAGACCGAAAGGGCGGCGCCGGCGGGCCGTTGACCCACCAGAAAGAGTCGACTCTGGAGAGCTACGAAAGTGGCATCATCTTCGGTGAATTTGAAAGCGAGGGGAAAAAGATATGGGGGCTCCATCAGGCAGCCCCGAGAACAGAGTTACTCAACGAACTTTGGCGCCAGTTCCCCGAGGGCGAAAAGCGGGACACGTCACTCAGTCCGGAAACCCAGGCGGCGTACGACAAGCACCTCGAACAGAGCGCAAAAGAGCCAGCTAAAACGGTCTCCGAGCTGACGGGGTCCTACAAGGCGAAACTAGCGCAAAGGGTCGAGGCGAGAAAAGCAAAAGAGGCCGCGGAGAAGGAAGCGGCGGCGCAACCTTCACCGGCTCCTCCCGCCTCCGAAGCTGGAGATCCAGAGGAGTAACGGTCTAAAACTGAATCCGCAACCCCGCTTGAATGTTGCGTGCCCCAATGTTCGCCGTCCCCGATACCCGGCCGAAGTTGCCGTCGCCCACCGTCGTATTCGCCCGGCCAAACTGCGGAGTGTTCGTAAAGTTAAACATCTCCACCCGGAACTGCGCCCGGAACCGTTCGAAAAAGCGGAAGTTCTTCAGGATCGCCAAGTCGGCATGGTTCGTCGGACCGAATCGAATATTCGGAATCCATCGCGGCGCGTTGCCCGCCGTAAAGTTCGCCGGTTGCGTGAACGCTGCCGTGTTGAACCAACGGTCCGGCACCGGGCTGTCCACCGACGCCGTTTTCAAATCCGCCACGTTCGGCCGCTGTACCTGCACGCCGTAATTGCCCAACTGATTCGGCGCCGTAAACTGCAGCGGCAAACCACTCCCCAACCGCACGATCGATGATATCTGCCAACCACCAAGCACCGCGTTCGCCACCGGATGCATATCGGCCGCAAACTTACGGCCCTTGCCCACCGGCAACTCATACACCATCGCGTTGACAAAACTCTGCGGCAAGTCATGCGCGCTAATCGACCGGTCGACGCTCAAGTCGTAGTAGTTTCGCATCGTATCGCCCACTTCCCATCCCTGCCACTCGCTCGCATTATCGATCGCCTTCGACCATTGATAAGTCGTCAGCAAATTCAACCCGCTCGACAACTGCCAGTTATACCGAATCACCAACGCGTTGAACGAAGAACTCGCCCCCACCGTATCCGCCGACAAATTCACCGCCGTAAATTGCGGATGCGGACGCAGCAGCCGCTGTTGCGGCACCGTCCGGCCAGCCAATACGCCCGTCGGAATTACCCCAAAAAACGGGTTCGCCACGGGAGCATCCAGCGCCGCGCCTAAACTGAAAAACTTCGGATCCAGTTGGTTCGCCTGCTGACCAGTCCCGAACAGCAACTTCCGGCCTTGCGAGCCGGTATAGCCCACTTCCAGCACCATCCCTTTACTGATCTCGTACTGGAAGTCTACCGAAAAATTCTGCACGTAGCTCAACGGATGATGCGCCGAAAGCGCACTCACCGCATCCCCAGTCTGCGTCAACAATCCTCGGGTCGCCCCCACTGGCTGAGACAATC
>JBBRIO010000043.1:0-16431 GCA_038220855.1 Bryobacterales bacterium
CGACAGGAGGAAATTCAGGAACTCAGGAGCCTCGGCCTCGATCGCCCCGGGCAACGCCCCGGCGGCGGGTTGCAGCAGGCTCGCAGCATGCCGCAGCATCGCCGGTTGGCGCACCGTGAAGAACCGTTTTACCGGTTCCGCGGCCGCCTCCAGCGCGCCCGTCGCGATCTTCGCCGGAACCGACCGCGCGGCAGTCTACGCGGAAAGAGTAGAGGCGACCGAGGCCGCCTCTAGCGACCGAAAGAAACGGCGGCGCTGAATCGGCATTGGAAAACCTACTTCTCGGACTTGTATAAGATGCTGATCAGTTCGCTGCCGCCAAACGCGGTCTTTCCAACGACGACGCCCAGGAACTTAAACCCTTCCTCACCGGCTTGCCGCAGCTCTTTTTCCATCGTGGAAGTCTTCGAGGTAGCCGCCAGCTTGTACGAAATCCTGCCCGCTTTGCTATCCGGGTTGAACTCCAGAATCACGGCCACTTCCTTCCCCCCGAAGGTCGAAGAGAAGACGGTCTGCCCGCAATAGAAAAAGCCCTCCTCGCCCGCCTGATTCAGCTCTTTTTGCATCGTCGAGGTCTTCGAGGTCGCCACCAGTTTGTACTTCCGGCCCGCAGATGGGATAGCGGAGTTCTTGCTCATCACCGTGATCACTTCGCTGCCGCCAAACGCGGATTCACCGCCCATGACGCCACCAAAAACGAAGCCATCGGCTGCCGCCTGGTTCAGTTCCTTCTCCATCGTCGAAGTCTTACTGGTTGCCAAAACGCGGTAGTCTACTTTGCCGTCGGCCGAAAGGGCTAGCGCAGCGGTCAAAGCCGTGGTGAAAATGAGTCGTAGAAGCATCCGATTAGAATATCATCGTGCTAACCTCTGGAGATGACTGGCGAAGTGTTTCGAGAGTTTTCGACCCGAAAACTGGCGCAATTGGCCGGGCGAATCGATGTCTGCCTCGATCGCCTGAATGACGACCAACTCTGGGCACGCGGCAGCGAACACGAAAATGCCGTCGGCAACTTGGTCCTCCATCTCATCGGGAATACCGGGCAATGGATTCTGAGCGGAGTGGGCGGCGCGGTCGACACTCGCGAGCGCGACGAAGAGTTTAATATCCGGAACGGAGTGAGCAAGGCAGAATTGAAGGCGCGCCTGGCCGAGCGAATTGCCGCCGTCAACCAAATCATCGCCGGAGTCAGCGACGCCCGGCTTGCCGAGCGAATCCACGTCCAGAAGTATGACGTTTCGGTCCTCGAAGCGATCTACCATGTCGTCGAACACTTCTCCCAGCACATGGGCCAAATCGTCTTTGCCACCAAGCTGTTCACCGCGCGGGAACTGGGCTTCTACACCCACTTAAAACGCCCGGCGCATGGAGAAAAAACACCGTGAAAATCCTGCTCTGCCTCCTGGCCGTCGGGGTCTCGTGGGCTCAGCCGAAGCCCTCCACACGCTCTTTGAACAGCATCAACTGGATGGAGTTTCAGGAGTTCGTGCCCGAAAAGATAGACACCGTGCTGATTCCCACCGGCACCATGGAAGCCCACGGAGTCATCAACAACGGCGCGGATAATACAGCGCCGGAGGCAATGGTGAAGGACCTCGCCGAAGGCCTTAACGCGCTCTACGCGCCCGTTTTACCCTACGGCATGACCGGTACCCTGGCCCCATTCGCCGGCTCTTTCGCCATTAAAGAAAAGTCGTATCGCCTCTTCCTGACCGACGTTGGGGAAGGATGGGCCGGACAGGGCTTTCGCAACATCATCGTCATTAATGGTCACGGTGGACCCCAGACGGCCGTCCTAAACGATATCGCCCAGGACGTTGGCCAGCGGTTGCGGGTTCGGGTGATGGTCGTCAACTGGTGGTCCACCTGTTCCGAGGCGACTCTCAAGGTCTTCGGCCAGGACGGCGGCCACGCCGGCTGGAACGAAACCGCCTACGTCCAAGCCGTCGACGGGAATCTAATCCACCCCGAGCGCGACGACAAGGACCTCGCGACCGCCCGCCAAGGCGCAGCGACTTGGTTTGCCTACCCCTTTCCTTCGTCGGTGATTCTCTACCAAAAAGGCCAAGGCTATCCACAGTACGACGCCGGCAAAGCCGCGCAGTACAAGACCGCCGTGAACGCCTGTGTCATGGACCTCGTCAAAGACACAATCCGGAAGTGGGACAAAGCAAAGATTTTCCGCTGATACTCGGGCTGGGCTAATCTGGTTAGAGAAAGTCAATGTTGCGCTATTCCCTAATGACGCTCGCGGTGCTCTCCGGCCCCAATCTTTGGGCTCAGCCGCCAGACGTGGCCTTCTTTGAAGCCAAGATTCGGCCCGTCATGGCCGCCAAATGCTACGCCTGCCACTCCTCTAAACTGAAGGCCCCCATGGGTGGATTGGTCCTCGATACCAAGGCTGGCCTGGCCGCAGGCGGCAGTGGCGGCGCGGTGATCACAGCGGGCAAACCCCGTACAAGCCGATTGCTGACGGCGCTGCGCTTCACCGATCCGCATCTGCAGATGCCCCCCTCCGGAAAACTGCCGGAAACCGTAGTCGCCGATTTTGAAACCTGGATCGCCTCGGGCGCCCCGGACCCGCGCGCCGCCGCTCCCGCTGGCGAAACAACCTCGGCCCTCAAGGGCATGTCGATCGAAACGGGTAAGAAATGGTGGGCCTTCCAACCCATCGGTGAGTTGCCATCTCCGCCGGTCAAAGCCAAAACCTGGTCCCTCAACAAGATCGACCCGTTCATCCTGGCCAAGCTCGAAGCCAAGCGATTCAGCCCCGCTCCCACCGCTGACAAGCGAACTCTCGTGCGCCGGGCCTATATCGATCTAGTGGGTTTTAAGCCAACCTACGAAGAGGTGGAAGCCTTCGCCGCCGACCCGGCGCCCGACGCCTGGACCAAGCTGATCGACAAGCTACAGTCGATCCCTCAGTATGGCGAACGCTGGGGCCGCCACTGGATGGACGTCGCCCGCTTCGGCGAGGACAACCCAACCTCCGAAGCGACCAACCAGCCCTACCTCTACGCTTGGCGATATCGCGACTGGATCATCGAGGCCATCAATCGGGACGTGCCCTACGACCGGTTCGTAAAGATGCAACTCGCCGCCGACCTCATGCCCGACTCGACCCGCGAGGACCGTCGAGCCCTCGGATATCTCGGTGCCGCCCCCATCTATCACAAGGATCAGCGCCTGTCGGCCGACGTGATTGGCGGCTTCATGACCGACGACTGGGACGAGCGCGTCGACACCGTCACCCGCGGTCTGCTGGCGATGACGGTCGCCTGCGCCCGCTGCCATGACCATAAATTCGACCCGATTCCCACCAAGGACTACTACGGCCTCGCGGGCATCTTCGCCTCGACCATGCGAACCGAGCAGCCGCTGTTCGATGTCGACGCCGCGGTCGAGCAGCGGTACCTCTGGGTGCAGCGCCGATTGATTGACCTCCGCTATTCGGCAAATCTATTGACCGGCGAAGCGTCCACCGTCGTCGATAGCGAGAGCCGGGTAGCCCGGTGGAAGCTGGAGATTGAAGTGCTCCGGAAAGAGATGGTGACCCTGCGGGAGGGTAACCCCAAGCTGGTCGCCAGCATCGAACGGTATTGGACTCCGCCCGCCCCACCAGGACAAGGCCAAGGACAAGGGCGCCGGCGCCAGTCCCCGACCTCCTCCGAACCCTTCATGAACTCCGTCTACGACGCCGCTCAGTTCATCAACGGGTCCGACCCCCAGTACACCTTCATCGACTACAAGCCCGGCAAAGCGCGCGACCTGCCCGTGCTTCGCAACGGCAACGTCGCCACCCCCGGCGAGATCGTGCCGCGGCATTTCCTGACCGTGCTTTCCAAGGGCGAGAGCCGTTTCGAAAAAGGCTCGGGACGCCTCGAACTCGGCGAGAAGATTTTCACCGATGCGGCCCCGCTGGCGGCCCGCGTAATCGTGAACCGGGTTTGGGACTGGCATTTCGGCCGCCCCCTCGCCCCCACGCCCAGCGACTTTGGCGTGCAGGGCGAAAAGCCGACCCATCCCGAATTGCTTACCGATTTGGCCGCCCGCTTCATCGCCCACGGCTGGTCCCTGAAGTGGTTGAACCGGGAAATCATGACCTCGGCCGCTTACCAGCAGTCGAGCAAGCCCCGGCCGGAACTCGTCAAGGCCGACCCCACCAACACCCTGTTTTGGCGCATGTCGCCTCGCCGGATGGACATCGAATCCTATCGGGACACGCTGCTCCGCGCCTCCGGCCGGTTGAGCTACTCGATGGCCGGACCGTCCGAGGATGTCGAGTTGGCAACTAACGTCCGACGGACAGTCTATGGCCGCATCAGTCGAGGCCGCTTGAGCCCGATGTTAAAGAATTACGACTTTCCAGACCCCATGCAAAGCGCCGGGGGACGAGACCTGACGACAACCTCCCTCCAGCAGCTGTTCGTGCTGAACAGCTCGTTTTTCTTCGATTCCGCCGCCGCCATCAGCAAGGTGGTCGGGAACCTGCCGACCGAATCGACCCGCATGCGGGAGCTGTATCGGCGTCTGCTATCGCGGGATCCCAGCCCCCAGGAGCTGGATTTGGCCTTGAGCTTTTTGGCCAAGGGCACGCTCGAACAGTACGCCCAGGTGCTGCTGGCAACGAACGAGGAGATTCTATGGCCATGAGACGGCGAGAACTGATTCAAAGCACGTTTGGCGGCTTAGGCACCCTCGGCCTCAGCGCGCTGTTAGGATCGGGGCAAGCGCAGGCGGCCGCCCTCGGTCACTACGGGGGCCAGCGAACTCCCGGCCGTGCCAAGCGGGTCATCAGCCTGTTTTTAGCCGGGGGACCGTCCCAAGTCGACCTGTTCGATCCCAAGCCGCTGCTCAAGAAGTTTCAGGGCCAACGTCCCGACGGCACCGAACTCCGTACCGAACGGCAGACCGGCGGCTTGATGCCGACCCCTTTCGAATTCCGTAAACGCGGCCGAAACGGAGTCGATGTCAGCGAGATTTTGCCTAAGCTCGGCGGCGCAATCGACGACCTGTGCGTGATCCGTTCCATGTACTCGTTCAACCCGACCCACACGCCCAGCGTCAGCCTCTATCACACCGGCTCCATCCTTTTGAATCGGCCGTCGATGGGCTCCTGGATCTCCTACGGCCTGGGTTCGGAAAATCAGAATCTGCCGTCGTTTGTCGCGCTGAGCTCAAACGGTTCGGCCACCCGGTCCGGATTTCTGCCCGCCGAGCACCAAGGTACGCCGGTGAACCATACCGAGCCCGATCCGGAGAAGATGATCCCCAATCTGCGGAACACCCACCTGGAACCCTCGAAGCAACGGCAACAACTCGATGCGGTCCAAGCCCTCAACAAACGCTTCAACGATTCCTTCGGCGCCGATGATTTCTTGGACGGCCGCATCAAATCGATGGAAGCGGCCTACCGTATGCAATTTGAGGCGATGGACGTTTTTGATATCCGGAAGGAATCAGCCGCCACCCGGGCGATGTACGGAGAAAATCAGTCCGGCAACGGCTGCCTGCTGGCGCGACGACTCGTCGAGAAAGGCGTCCGCTACGTCAACGTGGGGCTGGGAGACTGGGACGACCACAAGGACATCGAAAAGGCCTACCAGAAGAAGATTCCGATGATGGACCAGGCCGCCGCCGCGCTGGTGCGGGATTTGAAGCAGCGGGGTATGTTGGACGATACGATCGTGCTCTGGGGCGGCGAGTTCGGTCGAACGCCGGTGTCGGAAAGCGGCACCGGGCGCGATCACAATCCGTATGGGTTCACCATGTGGGTCGCCGGCGGCGGCTTCCAGGGCGGAATCGCCTACGGGGCCACCGACGATTTCGGCTTCAAAGCCGTCGAAGACCGGGTTTCCATTCACGACCTTCACGCCACCATGCTGCACGCGCTGGGGCTCGACCATACGCAGTTAACCTACCGCTACGCCGGCCGCGACTTCCGCCTGACGGACGTGTTTGGCGAGGTGGTTAAGGGTGTTCTCTCGTAGTCGGCTGCGGTCTTTTGCTTAGGTCAATCCGGTACCACGGTCCTAGGTTGAAATGAACCGAGCGACTCATGGACTAGGCCGCCCGTACGTGTTTCCATAGGGCATGGTTCAGAGCTGTGTCCAGCCCCGCACAACCGTGCACGTGGCTCCCCTGCGAGTGGTGTATCCACTCCTCGGCCTGTACTATGTCTTGTCGTTTGTGCACGGGTTTTCGACGCGGAGCGGGTGGGCTGTCTACCAGGGATTAGAGATTCTGCTGGGGATGGTTTCGTTGGCCGGCGGCTGGACTTTGTGGAGGCGAGACATCGAAGAACAGTTTCATCCTACCCTCACGAAGCTGTTCTGCGGCCTGATCGTTCTGCAAGCCGGCCTGCGGCTCGCGTCGGGCGGCGGGGTGGACCAGCTTTCCCAATTAGTTCTGATTCTCCTCGGGGGGGTCTGGTTGCTGCCCAAGTCGAAGGAATGGTTCTGCTTGCTGGCCGTGCCGATTCTGTTGGTTTGGATTGGGATCTCGGCGATTCGACTTCCCCAGTGGGATCAGTACATTGGTGCCTTCGGATTGGCTCTGGCCACGATCGTGATTGGGATCGCGCTCGGGATTCGGAACCATGCTGCGGTATCCGACGCATCGGTGGGGGCGGAAGAGGGCGAACCAGAGCAGGTCCGGAAACGGATGCTGGCGGCGGCGGAAGGCTCGAACGACGGGCTTTGGTATTGGAGCATCCAGACGGACGACTTTACCGTCAACGCGGCCTGGGCTCGTCTGTTGGCCTGCAAACCGGGCGAGATCAGGAACGATATTGAGGAGTGGTGGAGCCGGGTGCACCCGGGGTATCTGGACCAGCTGCGAGCCGATGTCGACGCTCACCTGAAGGGCGGAGGCGCGATGTTCTCGAACGTTCATCGGATCCTGCGCAAAGATGGAACGTATCTGTGGGTCTCGGTCCGGGGGAACGCGATACGGAACGAGCTCGGCCAGCCAATCGCCCTCGCCGGGTCACTGCGCGATATGACGTCAGTGATTGACGCCGACCGCAACTCGAAGCATGACTCCTTCCACGACAAGCTCACCGGACTGCCGAACCGTGGCTTTTTAATGGCCCGGCTGAATCAACTCACCGCTCGCCAGACCTCGGCAACCCAGCCGGCCGCCCTGTTCGCCTTGCTGTTTTTGGACCTGGACCGGTTCAAAACGATCAACGATAGCCTCGGTCACCTCGCCGGGGACCAGTTGCTGCTCGGCGTGGCCGAGCGGCTACGCAACTGCGTTCGACCGATGGACATGGTGAGCCGTTTCGCCGGAGACGAGTTCGCGGTGTTGCTCGAACAGGTCACCGATACCGATGAGGCGCTGCGGATTGCCCTGCGGATCCGCGATGAGCTCGGCCATCCTTACGATTTGAGTGGCCGCGAGGTCATCAGCGGAGCGAGCGTGGGAGTCGTGATGGGTCATGACCGATCCGCGACGGCCGATGAGCTTTTGCACATGGCCGATACAGCGATGTACCAAGTTAAGACCCAGCAGCGCGGCCAGGTACAAATGTTCGACGCCAGTATGCAGGCGGCGAATTCGCGGGTACTCGACTTGAAAAGCGGCTTGACCAGAGCGCTCGGCGAAGGCCAGTTGCTGCTGCACTATCAGCCGGTCGTGGCCCTGACGACGGGCCAGATTACGGGTGTCGAGGCGCTGGTCCGTTGGCAGCGGACGGCGGAGGAACTGATCGGCCCTACCGAATTCATCACGCTGGCCGAAGACATGGGCATCATCAATGAGATCGGCGAATGGGTGTTGCGAACGGCGTGCGCCCAAAACGTGGCCTGGAGCCGGCAAGGACTGTTGCCCACATACATGTCGGTCAATATATCGCCACGGCAGTTACAGAATCCGGAATTTGCCGAACTCGTCGCGGATATCCTTCGCGAGACCGGCATTTCGGCGCAACGGCTTGAACTGGAATTGAACGAGAGCACGATGTTGCAGGCGGTCGAGCGGACGCCGCAAGTGCTGGCGAGCCTGATGAAACTAGGGATCCGGTTCTCGATCGACGATTTTGGGGCGGGGCTTTCGTCGTTGAGCTATCTGCGGAAGTTTACCTTCCATACGTTGAAGTTGGATCGCATGTTTGTTGCCGACCTGACTGCGGACAGCCGGTCGCGGGCCATTGCGAAAGGGCTGATCACCCTGGCCCACGATTTGAAACTGCAGGTGGTGGCCGAAGGGGTGGAGCGGCGCGAGCAGCTCCGGCTACTGGCTGACCTACGCTGCGACCAAGTCCAGGGGTTCCTCATCAGCCGTCCCTTGCCGGCGAACCTGCTGGTGGCGGGTCTGCGGGGAGTCCATTTGCCGCGCGTCGTCGAATGGGCCCAAGCCCCGTCGAGCGACGTGCGAAACCTCGGCCAGACGCTCCGCGACCACCGCCAAGCCGAGCCCGCCCCAAACACCCCCCCGAACACCCCTTGCGCTCAGCCTTCAGATGTGATTTGATCACGAGCCAGGGGCGCTTGCGCCTCAGATCACGATCTTTTGAAAAGGGGAATTATGCACAGACTAATCGCTTTGTTGTGCTTCGCGGCCACGATGGCCATGGCGCAAATCGGCACGTCTACGATGACCGGACGAGTCACCGACTCCACCGGCGCGACCGTACCGAACTGCACCGTCGTCATCGTCCAGAAGGGAACGAACTTTACCTTCACGGCCAAATCGAATCAGGAAGGAATTTACCGGGCGCCATCCTTGCAGCCCGGCCAGTATCGCGTCACGTTTGAGTCGCAAGGCTTCAAGAAGATCGTGCGCGACGAAATCGACGTCCGCACCGGCGACACCGTCGCCGTGGACGCCGCCATGCAGGTCGGCCAAGTGTCCGAGCAGATTGAAGTGAAGGGCGGCGCGCAGCTACTCGAAACGGAGACGTCGGCGACCGGTTCAGTCATGTCCGGCGACACGCTTTATGAGATGCCGCTCTATCAGCGCTACATCAACTCGACGCTGAACCTAGTCCCC
Source organism: Bryobacterales bacterium (assembly GCA_038220855.1). Lineage (GTDB taxonomy): Bacteria > Acidobacteriota > Terriglobia > Bryobacterales > Bryobacteraceae. Next base: position 8,995 of record JBBRIO010000043.1, read on the forward strand.
GGCATGACCAGCGGCGGCTACGCTTACGGCGGCAGCCTCGGCTCCTACCACTTGGCCGGCCAGCGAAACGGCGCCATCGGCATCTTTGAAGACGGCGTGAACGGCAACGACCAGATGGGCGGCACCGAGACCATCAAGCCGCTCCAAAATGCAGTTGCCGAAGTGAAGGTGATCACCACCGTTCCGCCGGCCGAATACGGTCACTCGGCGGGCGGCGTTATCTCCGTCGTAAAAAAGTCAGGCACGAATGAACTGCACGGCATGGGCTCCTGGTATGGGCGCACTCGCCGGATGCAGCATCGGCTGTACTTTGACAAGTTCACTACCAGCCAGCAGAACGTAATGACCTTCTTCATGCAGCCCGACGCGAACGTCAGCGGCCCGGTGATGATCCCGAAACTCTATGACGGCCGGAACAAGACCTTCTTCTTCTTCGGCTATCAACGCCTCCATGAGAAGAAAGTAGCCCAAGTCGTGGCCGGAACCCCGAGTCTTGCCATGCGCCAAGGTGACTTTACCTTCCCCGGCGTCTCAAACTCAAACCAAATTTTCGACCCCGCGACGACCCGTCGGAACGCCGACGGTAGCTGGGCTCGTGATCCGTTCCCGGGCAATCGGGTCCCGGCCAACCGCGTCGACCCATCGTCGCGCAAGGTCCTCGATTTTGACCCGTGGGTGCAGCCAAACTTCGCGGGATCGTTTAACTCCCTCGGCCCCGTTGGAAACGTGCTGGCAAACGAACTGGCGCTCGTGTTTTTCAACGACTATAACCTCCGCATCGATCACCAGTTCACGCAGAATTTTAAGATCTACGGCAGCTACACCGACAACGCCCAGAGCGGTTTCGGCCGGCCGATCAACATCCGCCCCGACCGCGGCGTGTTCGATCACAACGCAGGCAACTACGATCCGTTTCGGCAGATCAACTCTTCAATGGGCTATACCTGGATCGCGAGCCCATCGGTCGTCAATGATTCCCGCGTCGGCTACTATCGCCGCCGCAATGACCGCCAAGTGCCTTCCTTCGGCGGCAATTGGCCGCAGCAGTTGGGCATCCCTGGACTCGATCAATCGCTGATGCCGGCGTTCGGCTCAGGTAGCCGGGATTCCGCCGATTCCATCTACGGACTCAGCGGCGCCACCCCGGGCAAACTCGTCAACGAAACCTTCTCGTTCCGCAACGACACCACCCTCGTCCGCGGCACGCATGCTTTCAAGTTCGGCTACGAAATCTTGAAATTCCGCCTCAACTCGGCCAACTTCGCCCGTCCAGCCGTTCTTAGCTTTGCTGGAGTCACGGCCGGGCTGCAACCGAATGGCGTAGCCGTTCCCAACACCGGCAACACTTTTGCCGGCTTCATGACCGGCTACGTTGGCCAGGGCCTCTTCACCGGAGAACTCACCAGTTGGCTCCCCCGGTCGAGCATCCATAGCTTCTACTTCCAGGACGATTGGAAGTTATCCCGGACACTGACCATCAACGCCGGCGTCCGTTACTCGAACGAAAGCCCCTACAACACCAAGAACGGCGCGATGAGCAACTTTAGCCCCACGGCCACCGATCCGCTCACGGGTCGGCTCGGCTCGATCATCCACCCCACGGAAGGGCTGAACAAACGCGACAACAACAACTTCAACCCCCGCCTCGGCTTGGCTTGGCATCCGCTCGAAAAGTTCGTCTTCCGCGCGGGAGTCGGTTTCTATACGGTTGACGTGAAGTTCCCGATGCAACGCGGCAACTACGATGAATACGTCGCGACGGTGAATCAGCAGGCGGCCCCCGGCGATCCCTCGCCCGTGTTCCGCCTGAGCCAAGGACCGGCGCCGATTCGCTTCAACGTGGCCAGCGGCGGCACCTCGCCGTTCAGCGGTTCGAACTTCGGTTCGCGCAGCGTGGAATGGTGGGATCAGAATCTGCGGAATCCGTATGTGGTGAACTTCAACGGCGGCGTGCAGTACGAAGTCGCCCGCGACTACGTCGTCGACGTGAGCTACCAGGGTTCTTCCGGCGTCGGCCTGATTGAACGCTGGCAGGCCAATTCGTTCCCGATCGATTACTTCTCCGGGAATCCGGCCCAGCAGAACGCCGTGCTGGCGGCCGCCCAGAATTTCCGTCCGTACAACGCTTTCGGCGACGTCCGGCTGCGGTCCAACTTCGGCCATTCCACGTTCCACTCGGGAACCGTGAAACTCGAAAAGCGCATGTCCCGCGGCATGTTCTTCTCGACCTTCTACACCTTCTCGAAGGCGATCAACTCGCAGGATAACGACAACGACGGTTCCGGCGTTGCTCCGCTGCAAAATCGCAGTCTGGAAAAGGCGCTGGCCGGCTACAACCGCTCCCACCGCTGGCTCGCCACGGTGAACTACGAACTGCCGTTTGGCCAAGGGAAGAAGTACGCTTCCAGCGGCTGGAAGAAGATGGTGTTTGGTGGTCTCGAACTGTCCTGGATTCAGACGGTCGAGAGCGGCAACCCGTTGACGTTCTCTTTCGACGGCAGCCCGAATAACTACTTCCCGACGTTTGCCGGCAACCGCCGTCCGAACGCGGTAGGTCCCGCGGTCAGCATCCGGGATAACTTCCGGGACACCGGCGGCGACCGGTTCAACGTGCAGAACATCAACTCCGTCTTCACCGGCGGCCAGAACGGCCTGGACGCGTTCGCCTACCCGGCGGCGTTCACGGTCGGCAACCTGGGCCGTAACACGACCACGGGTGTGCCGCTGCTCTGGAGCCAGATCTCGGCGCAGAAGAACTTCCAGTTCGGCGAGAAAGTCCGCGCCCAACTCCGCTGGGACTTCCAGAACGCGCTGAAAACCTATAACTTCAACCCGCCCACCACCACGGTCGATTTCCGCAACCCGCGGACCTTCGGCAAGGTGTCGAGCGACCCGCGTACCGCCTCCCTGGGCGGCCAACCGCTGATGAACCTGACCCTGGCGATCTTCTTCTGAGCGCACAGGCCGGTTGAGGCCCCCATAAATCCAGGAACTCTCCCCATTCCGAAGCCGCAAACGAGTCCGTTGTGCGCGAGTTCCTGGAGATGAATCGCGCACAACGGACACGCTCCGGCAGGGCGGGATGGGCGAGTCCCTCGCCCTTTGGTGCCGTGCCGGAGCGGCCTGTGCGCTTCTAATCGAGAAGCAGCCAACGAGAAAGGCCGGTCCTAATAGAGGGGGCCGGCTTTTTTGTCTCTACCTGTGCAGCGGGATGTACGCCCGCGCCGTTACCGGCCCCGGGCTGCGGCGGATGCGGTCGCGTTCCACAACCACGTTAACGCTTCCCGCCCAACGAGAAAGCCCGGCCCCGTATCGGAGCCGGCCGACTTTGCGTCTACTAGCGCTAGACGGGGACGTACGCCGGCGCCGAGCTGATCCCCTTCATTGCGATCCGCAAATCGCACCCACCGTTCTCCAGACCTGGAACCCCACCAGATAGAGTCTAGTAAAGCTCGACCACCCAGTGGAGAGCGGCGGTGATCGGCCCGGGCGCCCAGTGGAAACGGCGGCGCACACGGCCATACCGCTGATCGTAACGCCATCACCAGCACAGGCCTCCTCCGAACGCCATCGCATGCAACGATCGCGAGGCTCATGAACACGCGCGACTCTGCTTGGCTAACGAAAAGGGCCGGTCCCTTAACGGAACCAGCCCTTTTTGCTTCTACCGCTGCACCGGGATGTATACCAGCGCCGAACCGATCCCGTTCACCGTGATCCGCAGTTCGTACTCCCCGTTCTCCTGGTCCCCGGGGACCTGGAAGCCGACGAGGTAGACCCCCGCGAAGCTCGATAAGCCAGTGTAGAGCGGCGTTACCGTCCGCGTGCCGAACTGCAGGGTCACCTGGCCGGTAACCGGATAGCCGCCGTCTCGGGCGACAGGAATCCTCCCCGTAGGAACGGCCGGGTTCGTCGCGCCGAGGCCCATGCCGTACGCGGTGACGAACTCGCCGGGACGCGCCGGGCGCACGGCTAAACCGTTGATGGTGTTTACACCAAACAGATTGGCTGGCGCGATGAAGGCGGTGTTGTCGGCCGCCAGCGTAGCGGCGAAGCGGCGGTTCCCTTGATCATAAGTAAAGAACGCAGGGTTCAGGGCGCGGGCGGTGACCGATACCGGACCACTGCGGACCCCATCCCGTTCGACCACCACGTTGACCGGGCCGGCGGCGACCCCATCGGGAGCGATAGCGTTCACTTGGCCAGGGCTCGTGAAGACGAGCGAAGCTTCCTGACTCCCGATGAAGACCCGGGTGCCGTTCAGCGTCTTCGGCGCTTCGTTGTTCACAAAGGCCTGGCTCCAGTCGCCGGTGCCGCCACTCAGGCTCGCCCCGAAAATCGAGAAGAAAGCGCCAGGGGCGATCGGGGTGCTCTCGGCGAAGGTGGCCCCATTGCGAACCCCGGCCGAAGTAAACGACGGCGTGGCGGCACCGATGGTGGTCGAGAAAGGATCGCGGGCAAGCTGGGTCACCTCGGCGTCAGACAACGCGTTCGTGTAGGCCCGGAGCAAGGCGATACGCCCCGAGGAATAGTCAGTTCGGCTCTGGTCGGCGGTGTTATCGAGGAAGAAGTGGACGATTCGATTCGGCGTCAACAGGTTCATCGAAGTCGTGCCCAGGTTCATGTCGAGTTGGCCGTTCACATAGAAGCGAAAGCGGTCGCCGGTCACGGTGACCACGACATGTTGATACTGGCCGTTTGTCTGGCTGGCGGTACCGGTAGCGAGAGTGGAAAGCGTGTACCGGTTCTGCGGATTCAGATAGAGGCCGCGGTCCGAGGTGCGGTCGAGAACATCGAAGACCCGCCGAAACGTCGAAGGGCGTTCGGTGAAAGCGAACACCATTTCAAACGAGTAGGAGAGCGGATTGACGACCCCGGTGGTGAGCAAGGAAAGGCCCGCCTGGTCGTTCGGCGTGCCGGAGAATTGATAAACGGTACGCTGGCTGCCGAGCACCGTGTCGGTCAGGTAGCTGCCTCGATTGAGGGGGTCAACGCCGAGGAGCGCCGGGCCGCCGCCGCCGGCGTTGAGGGTATTCTGGAAGGTATAGGTTGCCGTCAGCGAAGCTGACTGACTGAATCCGGCGACGGAAGCGCCGACCACAAGCATCGCGAGTTTGAGCGAAATTGTAGGCATAATCCAGTCACGCGAAAAAACCGACGCAAAAGAGCTCATCCGCAAATAATAATTCTTATGGCCGACAAGCGTACTCTTATTTTTGACCTCGGAAAGGTAATTATTCCTTTTGACTTCGAACGCGGCTACCGGGCCATCGCCGGGGACTGCGGTCTACCCCCGGCCGAAATTCGCTCCCGGATCGCGTCGACGGACTTGGTCGTGAGGCTCGAAACCGGGCTGATTGAACCAGACGACTTCGTGGCCCAGGTCAGTGAATTGGTCGGTTTTCCAGGAACTTACGCTGATTTCTGCTCTCATTGGACGGCGATCTTTCTGCCGGAGACGCTGATTCCGGAGTCGCTGATTACCGCGTTGAAGGGACGGTTCCGGCTGCTCGTGCTATCGAACACGAACGCCATCCATATCGAAATGGTCCGCGAGCGGTATCCGATCCTGAGTCACTTTGATCATCTCGTCCTTTCCCACGAGGTAAAGGCGATGAAGCCGGATCCGCGGATTTATGCCGCTGCCCTGACGCATGCCCAGGCCGAGCCGGCCGAATGTTTTTTCACGGATGATATTCCGGACTATGTCGCCGGGGCTCGGCTGGCCGGAATCGACGCGGAGCAGTTCACCGGTTATGAGACGCTCCTTAGTCACCTGCGCGCACGGGGGATTGCGATCTAAGGTCGTAGATCAAGATGGACCAGCCGGCGCGGGCGGTGGGCTGGCGATGGCGAAAGTGCTTGTAATAGTCCTGATATTGCGGCGCGAAGAAATGGCCCGGCAGGAGGCTCGCGCTGATCGCGTAGATCCCCGGCTCCGGCTCCAAAGCCGTTTTTCCTTTCGCGAGCGTCGCGTTCCACGGCGGCGGTGCCGAGACAATCTCTTGGTCCGTAAAGTATCGCCAGGGGGTGTCGGCGCCGAAATAGGCGAGCCGAAGAGGCGGCATGTGGTTCGCCTCCGCCCATTTCCGCAACAATTTCAGGTCCTGCCCCCAATCGAGATTGCTGTCGGCGAGATAGTTCGATCCCCGCGCCGGTCCGCCGGCCCAAGCGTTAAAGAAAGCGATGCCGTGCGGGAAGTAGACCATCATTTCCATGGCCCCAGCGGCGACCGCAACCAGCACGAAACGCCGCCAGTGAAGGTAGGCTGCGCCGGCCAACAGGGCGGCGAAAGGCAGGGCCGGGAGAATCAACCGGATGCCGAGTTGGAGCCCCGACAGGGATGCCAACCCGACGTAAAGCAGCGGTGGGAAAAGGAGAAAGAACCAGACCGCCTCCCGCCGGCGGGCCATCTGACAAGCCGCCAAGCCCGTGGCAGCGAGAAACAGAATCTGCCAGCCGACCGGGACTTTCACGGCCAGCGCGGCGAGGAAGTAAAGCGGATCGGCGGTGTGCCGGACGACGCCCCAGCTGTAGATGGGCGGGCGATCGGCGGCGCTCCAGAAGAGGCTAATGCATCCCTCCCAAAAGTACCGGGGAACCGGGAGCCATTGAAAGATCTGACCCACGGCCGTGAATAGCCACGGCACTTTGGGGTCGGCGAACTTGTGGACGATTTCGACCGGGTGCAGCAGGCGGACATCCCACAGGTAGGCGGTACAGAGGCCGAGGTAGAGCGCCGCGAGAAACACGGGACAGTAAAGGAGAAACCGTTTGGGAGCGCGGACCAGCAGCAGAATCGGCCCCATCCCGACGAGGATCAGCAGCGAGAGCTTGGCGAGGACCCCGAGGAGGGTGGTCGCGGTAAGCCAACCGACGGTCTTCCAGGTGGGCACCTGCCAGAAACGCCACGCGGCGTACCAGAAGGCGAGGTAGGCGAAGGCGCAGGCAACGTCGTTCTTAATCAGAACGCCGTGGCCGAGAGCGGTGGGTTCGAGGGCGAAGACGATGGCGGCGAGAAGGCCGGAGACGGCTCCGAACGCGCGGGAGCCCCATCGCCAGAGCAGCCAAGTGGTGCCGAGGGGAAAGAGCAGGACAGGGAGGCGGCAAAGAAATACCAGCCAGTGGTAACCGGGGTCCTTTTGATCGATAGCCCAACCGGCGGCTGCACCCCATTCGTCTTTGGTGGCCCAGCGCGGGTCGGTAGCGGGGGGGAGGGGGAGGGAGAAGGCGCTGGGGACCCAGCCAGTGACGATCTTGAGGAGGGGGGCGAGATCGGAGACTTGATAAACTTGGCCGCCTTGCCAGTAGAAGTGGGACGCAAGGAGGTGGTTGGGTTCGTCCATGGTAACGCCGGTATTCCAGGCACCCATCAGAAGGAGGGAGAGCAGGACGGCAGACGCAAGAAGGATAGGGCGCATGCGCGGCGGCGCGCCC
>JBBRIO010000044.1:0-16238 GCA_038220855.1 Bryobacterales bacterium
CCGAAGTAGGCGTGCGAGGGAGGGGGGCGGGTGGCGGGTGCCGGCCGATAGGGGCGGTGGGAGGTGGAGTTGGCGTGGTCGAGATTTGGTCGATGGGAGATGGCGGCGCGGGGCGCGGGAGAGGCGGCGCGTTCGGTCTGCTGGGTTTGGCGGTGAACGAGAACGGGGCGGAGAACGGTTGATTCGGCGACGGGAGCCGCGAGGAGCAGGCAGGCGGTAAAGAGGAGGATGGTCCAGCGGGTCAGCATGGTTTGAAGCGGGAGCCGTGGTTGAGATCAGCGAGGCAGATCATCTGCCACCCAGCTTATCGTGTCGCGGAGGCCGTCGTCGAGAGATCGACCTGGGGCATAGCCAAGGGCCTTTAGCTTGGAAATATCGGCCAACCAACATTCGGCGTCGCCGAGGCGGTTTGTGCCGGAGAAAGAGAAAGTGGGGTTGATGTTGAGGATGCGGCAGAGGCGTTCGGCGAGGGCACGGATGGTGAGCGCTTCGGGGCCGCCGACGTTGTAGACCTCGCCTGTGAATGCGGCGCGGTCGAGGGCGGCGAGGAAGGCATCGGCGATGTTGGGGACGGGATTGAAATCGCGAATTTGGGAGCCGTCGCCGAACATCGCGAGTTGGGTGGGGTCGGCGAGTAGCTTACGGATGAAGTCGTAGACGACCTGCTTGCGCTGGCCGGGGCCGAAGACGGAGAACAGGCGGAGGGAGGCGGTGCGGAGGCCGTAGACAGCGGCGTAGGAGGCGCAATAGCGTTCGCTGGCGAGCTTGGAGACGGCGTAGGGCGGGACAGGAAAGACGGGATCTTCTTCGGTGAAGGGGCGGGCGGCGTGGCTGCCGTAGACGGCTCCGGTGGAGGCGAACAGGAGCGGCGTTTGGGGGCAGGTGGCGCGGATGGCTTCGAGGAGGTTGACGGTGGGGAGAAGGTTGGTTTCGAGATCGCGGCGGGGGTCGGCGATGGAGTCGGCGACGATGGCGTGACCGGCGAGGTGGACGATGGCGGAGGGTTGGAGTTGACGAAGGAGGGCGGGGATGTCGCCCGAGCGGAGATCGAAGGGTTCGGAGGATTGGAGATCGGCGATGTGAACGGGACGGCCTTGCGCGCGTAGGGCCGAGACGAGATGGGAGCCGATGAATCCGGCTCCGCCGGTGACGAGGATCATTGTTACGATTGTCGCTGATGAATCGCCTTCCGGGAAGCTTACAGATATGCCTTTTTTGGCTGGCGACGATGGCGGCGTTGGGCCTGTTGCAGCTTTTCGGGGCAGGTGCCGGGTTTCACGCGGGGCCCTCCGGAGAAGATTTTATCTGGACGTTCCTGTTGCAGATGGACGCTCCTGTCTCTGTCCAAAAGGCATTTTGGGAACACGATTTGCGGAATCCGTTGAACCCCTGGTTCTATCTTTTGGCTCAGCCTTTGATTTCCAGTTCCGTCGCAGGCCTGTTTTTGGTGCGGAAGTTGGTCGATTTGATGTGTGGCTTGGCGGTGTATGCGGTGTTCCGAGCGGTAGGCGGGGAATCGTACCGGGGCGTAGCCAGCGCGGCTGGATTTCTGGCCGTTGTGTGGAACTTTTCGCGCATTGTGGGCCAAACCAACTGGCCGATGTTGGCGGCCGCGGCGTTGGGATTGATGGGGGTGGCGGCTTACGTTCGATTTCTTGATTCGGAACGGCGCCATGCCCATTGGTTGTGGGTTAGTTTGCTTCTGTATCTGGTCGCGCTGGGGGCTTACTCCTTGAATGCCTCCTTTGCCTTGGCTGTTCCGGCCCTGGCAATGCTGCGGCGGCGGGAGCCTTGGTGGATTCGGGGTCCACTGGCGGCGTTAGATTTCGCCCCTTTTGTCGGCCTTTTTGTCATTTTCTACCTGACTTGGAGCACTACTGGGGACATTCCTCCCTCGACGCTGCCGGCTTCTGTTTGGGCCGGGCTATCTGCCGGGGGCCGATCGGCGGGGTACTTTCTTTGGGATCCGGTGATCTTCGAATTGCTGAAGGAAGCGTGGCGTTTGCAATCGCCGGGGAGCTTGGTGTTGGTGGCAGGGGCGGCGATTTCGTTAGGGGCCGGGGCGTATTTGATGTTGCGAACGGTCCCGTTCTCAGGGAAAGATAAAGGCGGCTTCCTGCAATTGCTGGCCGTGGGGGCGTCGGCTAGCCTGATGATCGTCGCGGTGGAATCGCTATTGAGTTCGTCGTACCCGGTGGGCGCTAGAACGCCGACGGTCCAGCAGGTGGTGGTGCCGTTGGTGTTGGTCGTTCTGATTGGTCTGTTTCCCCGGGCTTTTCCCGGATTGGCGGCGGGACTCGTGATGTTCGGCGCGTTGGTGGGGTTCTGCTATAACGTACGGCAAGTTCGATGGATGGTGGATCTTGACCGGATCTCGGCCGGGCTCAAGACCGCGGTGCCGGTAATTCGGCAGCCGACGATGTTCGTTTTGTTGGAACCGACGGTTTCGCTGTCGCCTTGGCTCAGCGATCTGTTTGTGAAGTCGCTGTACCGATCTGTTGATGTGAATCTGAAGTTGCTGATCCCGGGGCCGACTCCGACGAAGTGGCGCGAGTATCCGGATCTGGTGTTTGGGACAGATGCCGAGGGTCTGCTCGCGGAGAGCACAATTGGCTTTCCTCGTTTGATCCTGCGCAAGGCCGCTCCGACGGCGGTTCCTTACTCTCAGGTCGTGCTGCTTCGTCCTGGTCCAAGCGGTTTGACGCGGACGTATTCGCTGACTGCAGAGGAATTGAAGGGCTATCGCGCGGCGTTTCGACGGATGGATCCGCTGCAATTGCAATTGCAACCGGAGCCTAAGGCGATACCGCTCGCGTCTTTAGCGGAGTGGCGATTGGCCGGCGAGACGGCGTTTGCGGCCGGGGGCATTCGGATGGGGGCGATGGGTCCGACGAACTTGAGTTTGGCAGAGACGCCGATTCCACTCGTCGAGAACGGCGAGTATGAGGTGGTGCTGGAGGCGAGCGCATCGGGGCCGGCATCGGGTTTTTATGCCGATTTCTACGGAGTGGGGTACGACCAGGCCGCGCAGGATCATCCCGTGCAGGGGTTGCGGCGAACTCGTCGAGAGTTCCGGTTACGGATTCCGGCTGGAGCGGTGCCAGCGCAAGGTGCCGTGCTTCGTTTGGTGAATCCTTCCGCCGATTCGGTGGAAATTCATTCTGCTCAACTCTTCCGGTTGAAGTAAGCTAAGTGGCTATCGCTTAGGAAAGTGGTGAACGCGGACAGAATCGAACTGTCAACCTACTGATTAAGAGTCAGTTGCTCTGCCAATTGAGCTACGCGTCCACTCTGAGGTGCCCCAATCGGGCGAACGTGGGCAACAGTTTCAAGATTACCACGTCGGCTACTGGATTTGGGGCGTCCGCGGTAAATTTCTTGCAGCAATTTGGGCAATGTCGAGAAGTTGCGGCGGGCGCTCGCTGACGGCAGCTAAACCGTCGCGGAACATGGTGTTGCAGAACGGGCAGGCCGCGGCGACGATATCGGCACCGGTGTCAACCAGTTCCTGGACGCGGGCGTGGTTGACGCGACTGCCCATCTCTTCACCCAGGAAGGCAAGCCCGCCGCCCGCGCCGCAGCAGAAGCCGCGCTCCCGGTTCCGGGGCGCTTCGACGAGCGCCCCCGCGGAGGCGGCAACGGCGCGGGGTTCGTCGTAGATGTCCTGATAACGGCCTAGGTAGCAGGGGTCGTGGTAGACCACCGTCTGGTCCGGCGGCCCGGCGGAAGCGAACTTGGCGAGGAGCGTCGAGTGGTGCTCGACCTCGAAGTGGACGCCGAACTCCTGATAGTCCTGGCCAAGCGTGCGGACGCAGTGGGGACAGATGGAGAGCATCTTCTTCGCATCGACGGCCTGGATGGCTTCGATGTTTTGATTGGCCAGGGTTTGGAAAACGAGATCGTTGCCGAGGCGCCGGGCGGAGTCGCCCGAGCAGCGTTCTTTTTTCAGCACGCCGAAGGTAATGTTGTGATGGCGGAGCACCTGAACGAGGGAGGTGACGATTTCGCGTCCGGCGGGGTCGTAGCTGCCCATGCAGCCGAGCCAGAGCAGATATTCCTGCGAGCCGTCGTAGATGGGCAGCGCGGCGGATTTTACGAAGCGGTCGCGTTGGAGGGCAGGGAAGCCCATAGGGTTGCCATAGCGTTCGAGATTCAGAAACAGCTTTGTGCCGTGCTCGTCTTCCCATGTGCCGGTGTTGACGGCTCCGCGGCGCAGGCCGATGATGATGGGGAGATGCTCGATGCCGACGGGGCACTGGTATTCGCAGGCTCCGCAGGTGGTGCACTGGAAGGCGGCTTCGGTGGAGATGTGCAGGCCGAGGAGCGGCTGTTCGCTGGCCACGCCGAACTCGTTCAGGTAGTCGCGCATGCCGAGGATGATCTGCTTCGGGTCAAGGAGCTTACCGGTGTTGGCGGCGGGGCAGTGCTCCGTGCAACGGCCGCATTCGACGCAGGAGAACGACTGGAGGACGGTGAGCTTGGTAACGTCCTTGCCGGTGACCAAGCCGAAATCCTCATCGCCGGTGAGGGGCGGGATGGCGGAGAATCCGCCTCGCGAAAGGAAGATGGTGGCGGGACTGAGGACGAGATGAAGGTGCTTCGTGTGAGGGATCAACGGGAGGAAAACCAGGAGGGCAAGCGTGTGGGTCCACCAGATCACGTTGAAGAGGGGAGCCGCGGGAGCGAGTTGGAAGTCGACGAGGTAGGTGACCATCAGGACGAAGATGAGCAGGGCGATGAAGCCAGATTCCCAGGAGACTTCTCCTAGCCACTTGGGCCTCAGAACGAGGCGGCGGAAAGCGAGTCCGGCGATGGAGATTGCGGTGACGACGGCGAACGCGGCGGCGAGCCAGCCGATCGGGTTGCCGTGGACGGAGAACAATGGCCAGCCGACGCCGATGGCAAAATGATTGAGCGTGACGATGCCGAAGGCGCAAAATCCCCAGAAGACGAAAGCGTGGAGCAGGCCCGGAAGGGGCCGTTGCTGAATCACTTTGGCTTGGCAGATGACCTCCCAGAAGAAGTCCCAGACGCGGCGGGAGAGGGGATGCAGTTGGAAGTCCGCGTCCGGCTTGGCCTTGCGCAGGAGCGAAACGACGACCGAAAGACGACGACCGAAGCCAAAAAGGGCTAAGGCGAGGAGGACAAGAAAGACCGCGGATTCAGCGGTCGACAAGGGGGACATATGACTACGCTACACTACCGAAGTAGGAGTATTCTTGCGATTTTGTGTCTCCGGCGCGGCCGGCTTCGTTCCTTCTCACCTTTGCGACCGGATTCTGGCGGACGGCCATGAGGTTGTGGGGGTCGATAACTTTCTGACGGGGCATTCGCGTAACGTAGCCCACTTGCGGCAGGAGTCCCGGTTTAGGTTTGTCGAGCACGATGTTTGTCAGCGGCTGCCAGATCTCGGGACGTTCGACTGTGTGATTCACGCCGCGTCGCCGGCCAGTCCGAAGGACTATTACGCCCATCCGATTGCGACCCTCGATGTGGGGTCGATCGGGTCGCGGAACTTGCTCGAGTTGGCGCGGGCCTCGAACGCCCGGTACCTGCTGACTTCGACTTCGGAGTGCTATGGCGATCCGCTTGAACATCCGCAGACCGAAAGCTACTGGGGCAACGTGAACCCTGTGGGCCCACGGAGTTGTTACGACGAGAGCAAACGGTTCGCCGAGGCCATGACGATGGCCTATCATCGGCAGTATGGTTTGCGGACGAATATCGCCCGGATCTTCAATACTTACGGCCCGCGGATGCAACTTCGGGACGGGCGGGTCGTGCCGGCGTTCCTCGAACAGGCCTTGAGCGGGCAGCCGATTACGGTGTTCGGAGACGGGTCGCAGACGCGTAGTTTCTGTTATGTTAGCGATCTGGTCGAAGGCCTCTATCGCCTCTCGCAGAGCGACGAGATTTATCCGGTAAACGTGGGTAACCCGGCCGAGATGACGATGCTCGAATTTGCGGAACGGATTCAGCGGTTGACGGGGACGGGATCGACGATCGTGTTTGAACCGCTGCCGGAAGATGACCCCAAGCGCCGGCGTCCGGACATCAGCAAAGCCAAGCGGGTAATGGGCTGGGAACCCGTGGTGTCGCTCGAAGATGGCCTGAGCAAGACGATTGCTTACTTTAAGTCTTTGGGTTGAACCCAAACGCGGCTCGCGGCGGCTTTGCCTAAGGGTACCTCGCGGTCGCCGACGCGGAGCGTGACTGTGGCGTCGTAGTTTCGAGCGAGCATTTGGATGGGGGCTGAGGGTCGAATGCCGAGCGCGTCGAGGAATTCGAGGAGCTTGCGGTCTCGTTCGAACGCGCTAATGACGGTCGCGAATTCGCCCGGCTTCAACTCATCGAGCGGAGTTAGGCCGCGGGCGCGGCGCTGTTGTTGGGTTTCCAGCCGGAGCCCGTGGCCGTGGGGACATTCGGCGTCGGCGCCCAACTTTTCGGCTAGTTTTTGCTCGAATTCAGCAGAGACGGCGTGTTCCAACTGCTCGGCCTCATCGTGAACGCGGTACCACTCCATGCCGAAGATTTCGGCGAGCATCCGCTCAATCAAGTAGTGCCGGCGCAGAAGGCGATTGGCGATTTCGCGGCCGGCGGGAGTGAGGCCAATGCGGCCTTCGGCTTCGACGACAATGCAGCCGTCACGCTTCAAGCGCCGGATCGCCATGGTCACCGCCGGGGGAGATACGTCCAGCCAGCGGGCCAACGTGGCCGCGATAACGAATTCGCCATCGGCTTCTGCCTCGGCGATCGCCTTCAGATAATTCTCTTTCGAGATCGTGATCTGCAACGTTTTTTATTGTAGCGGCCCCGGGCCGTTGCTATGCTTTTGAGATCGTGATTACCGTCACCCGAATTCTCGCATTTTGCGCGGCCACGGCCGCGGGCTTGTTGGCGCAGGATAAGGTCGTTCTGCTTTCCAACGAAAAAGTCGACCTCATGGGGATTCATCGAATTAAGGGAGAGGCGATTGAAAACTCCCAAGTGATGGATCACCTCTTCTACTTGACGGACGTGAATGGTCCAAGGTTAACGGCTTCGCCGGGCTACGACAAAGCCGCCGAATGGGTGAAGAAGCGTCTTCAGTCCTTTGGCGTATCCGATGTAAAGTTTGAGAAGTGGGGCGGGTTTGGACGGGGCTGGGCCTATTCGAAATTCTCGGCTCAGCTGGTGGATCCGACATACTCGCCGTTGATCGGCTATCCGAACGCGTGGACCGGCGGGACCAACGGGCCGATTACGGCCGAAGTGGTGATGGCGACGTTGCGGACGGACGCGGATCTTGAAAAATGGAAGGGCAAACTGAAGGGGAAGATCGTGATCTCTGATCCGGCGCGCGAGGTTGGCCTGCATACTCTCGCCCGCGGTCGGCGCTACGATGACGCGGCGTTGGCAGCGGAATCAATGGCGATGGACCCGTCTCCGTCGGGCGTGTTTGGGTTGCCAACGGCGGCGATGCGGAATCTGCCTCCCGGGCCGGACGGCCAGCCGATGACCCGTGAGCGGATCATGTCCTTTCGGAAAAAATATCACCAGTGGTTAGTGGACGAAGGCGTGGCCGGGCTGCTGATGCCGGGCTATAGAGGTGAAGCGGGAACGGTGTTCGCGGGGAATGGGGGCGGTCGGGACGAGAAGGATCCGATTCCGCCGCCGATGATCTCGCTGACGATTGAACATTACAACCGGATCGCTCGCCTAGTTGAAAAAAAGATTCCGGTGAAGGTGGAACTCGACGTCAAAACCGAGTACTTCAACCGCGAGACCTACAATGTAGTGGCCGAGATTCCGGGCACCTCGAAGAAAGACGAAGTCGTGATGGTGGGAGCGCATTTGGACTCCTGGCATGGCGCCACCGGGGCGACCGATAACGGTGCCGGTTGCGCGGTCGGGATTGAAGCGCTGCTGATTATCAAGGCTCTGAACTTGAAGACCGACCGAACGATTCGGTTGGCGCTGTGGAGCGGTGAGGAGCAGGGGCTGTTTGGTTCGGCGGCCTATGTAAAAGAACATTTCGCCGACCGGGAAACGATGGCGACCAAGGCCGATCACGCCAAGCTGCAAGCCTATTTTAACCTGGACAACGGCGGGGGCAAGATCCGCGGGATCTACCTGCAGAGCAATGATATGCTTCGCCCGGTGTTCGACGCTTGGCTAGCTCCCTTCCGCGATTACGGGGCCAGCACCGTGACGATTCGAAACACGGGGTCGACTGACCACGTGCCATTTAACAACGTGGGGCTGCCGGCGTTCCAGTTCATTCAGGATCCGCTCGAATATTTTTCGACCACCCATCACTCGAACATGGATGTGTTCGACTACGTTCCAAAATCCGACATGATGCAGGCGTCGGCGATCATGGCCGCGTTCCTGTATCAGGCCGCCAACCGCGAAGAGATGCTACCGCGCAAGCCGCTTCCGAAACCGGCCAAGCGACGTGAGGAGTCCTCGAGTGCTACGCCTACCTCTCCTACTGCTAATTAGTCTGCTGCCGGTGTGTGCCGAACTCCGGCGAGATATCGAGTTTTCGAAACCCGATGGTTACTCGTTAACCCTGGACGCCTGGGTGCCTGAGGGTCCAGGTCCGTTCCCTACTGTCATCGTCGTCCACGGTGGCGGGTGGGAAGCCGGGGATAAAAACACTTACGTCCCGCCGCTGTTTCCCCCGTTGATTCGAGGCGGCTTCGCTTGGTTCACGATCAACTATCGTCTGAGTCCACGCTTTCAACACCCGGCGGCTTTGGACGATGTGAACGCGGCGATCGTCTGGGTGAAGCGGAACGCGGCGGCCTACAAGGTTGACCCCAAACGCATTGCGCTGATGGGCGAAAGCGCCGGCGGCCATCTCGTGGCGTTGGCTGGAGCGAAGTACACCCCGGCCACTCGCGTTGCTGCCGTCGTCTGCTTTTACTGCCCGACCGACTTTGAAGCTCGTTCGAAGCAGTTCGGTTCGCCCGGTAAGAATGTGACCCAATTGCTCGGCGTGACGGGGATGACGCCGCCGGAACTCGCGAAAATGCGCGAGGCTTCCGCGATTACTTACGTGAAGCGGGACATGCCGCCGATCCTATTTATTCACGGCACCAAGGATGAGTCGGTGCCGTACGCGCAGTCGACCTCGATGTGCGCGAAAATGAAATCTGTGGGCGCTTCCTGTGAAGTGCACACGCTCTTCGATGCCGCCCATGGCATCGGCGGCTGGGAGAAGGTCCCGGCTTATCAAAACTACAAGGAGAAAATGGTCGAGTGGTTGAAACTAAAGATGCAGTAGCCGAACTTACAGAGTCACAGCAGTGGATGGAGTTAGAGCGTCAATACGTGATGCCGACTTACGCCCGATACCCACTCGCTTTGCGACGCGGCAAAGGCTGCTACCTCTATGGTCTCGATGACCGGAAGTATCTCGACCTGCTGAGTGGGATCGGGGTGAATGCCCTGGGCCATGCGCATCCTCGAATTACTAAGGTGATCCAGAAGCAGGCCGCGCTGCTGATCCATACTTCAAACCTTTACTATCACGAATACACCGGCAGGCTGGCGCAGCGATTGTGCCAGATTTCGGGATTGGATCGCGTCTTCTTCACGAACTCGGGAGCCGAGTCAATGGAGGGCGCGATCAAGATTATGCGCGCTCACGGCGGGCCGGATCGACCTGAGATCATTGCGCTGGAGAACTCCTTCCATGGCCGGACGATGGGTGCCCTCTCGATCACCGGGCAGCCGAAGTACCGGAAGGACTTTGAGCCTTTGCTGGAAGGGCCGCGCTGGGTCCCGGCGAATGACGTCGCGGCGCTGGAAGCGGCGTTCAACGAACGCACGAGCGGCATCGTGATCGAAGGTATTCAGGGCGAAGGCGGCATCCACCCGATGCAACCGGAGTTCCTGCGGACGGCCCGCCGCTTGGCCGATCAGTACAACTCACTACTTGTCTTCGACGCCATCCAATGCGGTGTCGGCCGAACGGGGCAGTATTGGTCGCACAGCCTGATCGCGCCGGAAGTGAAGCCTGATGTGATGGTGACGGCGAAGCCGTTGTCTTGCGGATTGCCGTTGGGCGTGGTGATGACGAACGAGCGGGCAGCGAGCGTGATCAAGCCGGGCATGCACGGCACGACCTTCGGTGGAAACGTTCTGGCTTCGGCGGTGGCGCTGGAATTCCTCGACATTCTCGATGAGTTGTTGCCGCAGATCAACCGGGTCGGCGAGTATTTCCGGGCCGGTCTGCGAGACCTGCAGGCCAAACACAAGTTCATCAAGGACGTCCGCGGGCACGGCTTGATGATCGGGGTCGAACTCGACCATCCGGGCAAAGACTACGTCCTGAAAGGCATGGAACAGGGTATTCTGTTCAACTGCACCCATGACACTGTTCTGCGCTTCTTGCCTCCGTTCATCGTCATGGAGAAGGAGATCGACCAGGCTCTGAAGGTGCTCGGCCGGCTTTTTCGGGCGTATAAAAAGCCGAAGACGAAATAGTTGAGATACGGGGGCTCTGGCCGGCACTTCCTCGGTGCATGGCCAGAGCTCGCCGCATTACGCTACCCTTTTTCCCGCACTATGTGAGGCAGTTGGCGGCGACGCCGGCCTTCACGGATGAGACCGACTACCGGGCCTACCTCCACGTTTTAGGTCGCGCCGCGTCGCGGCATCATCTGTCCATCCTTGCCTACTCCCTCGAGCCGGCCGAGGCCCATCTGCTCGTTCTGCCCGTCAGCCCGGCCACCCTGTCGCGAACGTTGGCGCAAGTCAATCGGGAGTACTCGCTGTGGCGTCACATTCGGAGCGAGCAGAGCGGTCGGGTCTGGTCGGGCCGGTTTCAGTCGTGCGCCTTTGATCGCCCCCAACTCTGGGCGGCGATCCGCTTTCTCGAATCCCGGCCGACAGCGTGCTCGAGCCGGGCCGCGCATCACTCGGGCGAAGATGCGGCCCAGCTGCTCGATCTGGCATTGTGGGAGGAGGTCTATGGACCCGCCCGTTGGGCCCGCTTTGCCGGGTTGACGGACCCGCCGTTTGAAACGGCGCTGATAGCCGGCATCATCTCCGGCCAGCCTTTGATGGAATCAGTCCAAACGAAAGCGGCTGCTAGATAGGAATTATTCTTATCTGCGAGAAAGGTGCATCCGGGCCGAACCATTCCGCATCTATCGAAGAGTATGGACATTGAGCAGCGCATGGAGTGGTTCCGCGATCGTTGCGTCTCGGCGGGTCTACCGTGTACCCATCAACGCCAGGTGCTCTACCGAGCGCTCTTGCAAGCCGAGGATCATCCCAGCCCCGAGATGTTGTTTGATCGGGTGCGGATGGATATCCCGTCGATTTCGCTCGGCACCGTCTATCGCAACATTCGAACCTTCCTGGACAGCGGCCTGATCGGGGAAGTTAGCCTCCATCACGGTTCGCTGCGGCTGGAAGCGAACAACGAGCCCCACCACCATTTCGTCTGCACGCAATGCCGTACGATGTTTGACCTTCCCACTGAAGGCCTCGAAGAGATTCAGTTACGTCGCCCGTTGCCGAAAGGCTTTCGGATAAATCGATTTCACGTCGAAGCGCACGGCCTTTGTGCCGCCTGCGCTTCAAAAAAAACTAGGAGATAGAGAAGCATGCTTGGAGTTGGAGAGAAGTTTCCCGCGTTTCATTTGAACGCGGCGGTTAGCCTTGAAAAGGGCAAAGAGTTCGCCGAGATTAATCAAGATACCTACGCCGACAAGTGGAAGGTCTACTTCTTCTGGCCGCTCGATTTCACTTTTGTCTGCCCGACCGAGATCGCCGCTTTTGGCAAGGCGAACAAAGAGTTTGCGGATAGGGACGCTCAGGTTCTGGGCGGGTCGACCGATTCCTGGTTCACCCACCTGAACTGGCGCTTGCATCACGACGATCTTCGTGACCTGCCCTTCCCGATGCTGTCCGACTTCAAGGCTGAGCTCGTCACCGCCCTCGGCATTCGCGATCCTCACATCGGCGCCGCCCAGCGCGCGACCTTTATCGTTGACCCGACCAACGTCATCCGGTTCGTCAGCGTGAACGATCTCTCGGTCGGCCGGAACCCGAAGGAAGTTCTTCGCGTTCTCGATGCTCTGCAGACCGACGAACTCTGCCCGTGCAACTGGGAGAAGGGCGAGTCCACGCTCGGTAAGTAGTCGCCATCTGCACCACCGGGGCGGGCCAACCAAGCCCGCCCTTTTTAATTAGGAACCCAATATGAACCTCGAACACGTGATGGATACTGTTCCGGCGTACGCTAAAGACTTGAAGCTCAACCTGAGCAGCGTTCTGCAACAGCCGGAGTTAACGCCGCAGCAGGCCTGGGGCTGCGCGCTTTCCTGCGCCATCGCGGCTCGCAACCCGCAACTGCTGGCGGCCATCGCCGCACAGGCCGCGCTGACCATTTCTCCTGAAGCCATTGAGGCCTCGAAAGCGGCCGCCGCCATCATGGGCATGAACAATGTCTTCTACCGCTTTCACCATTTGACCTCCAACGAGAAGTACGGATCGATGCCGGCGCGCCTCCGCATGAACGTCCTGCGGACGCACGGCATCGAGCACGTGGACTTTGAACTTTTTTGCCTTGCCGTATCGGCCATCAACGCCTGCGACAAGTGCGTCGACTCGCACGAGAAAGTCGTGCGAGAGAAGGGCTTAGCCGAAGAGAACGTTCTAGCCGCAGTGCGCATCGCTTCCGTTATTCACGCCCTCGCCAGTGTGTTCGACGCCGAGGCCGTGCTCGCCTCCTCTTAATAGAATCTGTTTGTAGTAGACTGTGGACGGGTGAGGAGCCTGTATCTCCTCACTACTTCCCAGTCGGCAAAAAGAGGTCCCCTGTGCGGATCATCATACCCTTGTTGTGCATCCTTGTCGGTGCCGCCTTCGGTGCGTCTTCGGCTTCCTCCGAAGCCCCGGTGACGCTCATCATTGACGCTGCCACGCCCCTTCCCAGCGGGGTCGCCACCGCCCTTCATCATGAAGTGGAGCATATTTTCCGGGAAACCGGCTATTCGTTTCAGTGGGTGAACCGGAGCGAAGTAAAGCCAGACGATTCCTTTCCCGATCTCGTCGTGATTCGACTCAAGTCAGGCTGCTGGAGCGAACCTGTGCGTGCTGCGGCGGGGTCGGCCCGGCGCTCAGCCCTCGGCTGGGCCCATGTTTCTGACGGCGAAATGTTGCCCTTCATCGAAGTCGATTGCGCACGCTTGGGCCGCATGCTCCAGGTCGCCAGCTTCAGTGAATCAGGCTTACCGCAGCGTCAGATGATGGGAAAAGCCCTTGGCCGCGTCCTTGCTCATGAGCTTTATCACGTGCTGACGGGAAGCAGCCATCACTCCGTTTCGGGAATCGCCCAGGCCGCCCTGTCTTCTGCCCATTTGACCAGTCCGACGCTAACCTTTACCGCGCGAGAACTTTCGCTGTTGACTCGACGCAGTTATGCCGCCCGTCAGGCTCAGCATCCGGTTTCGAGCCTGAGTGAAGAGCCGGTGTTCGAATCCGGCCGCTAGCCTACTTCGTCTTCTGCGGCCAACCGACGTTTTTGAACGCCCAAGCCTTCGCCAGCCAAGCTTTCATCTCGGCCCGCAACTGGGTTTCGAAGCCCTTGTCGAACTCGGCCTTCGTCACCCACATCCGCACTTGGGCGTCCTCACCGGCCACCTTACTCGGCCCGATGTAAACGCAGCCGAGTTCGCGTTTACCGTCCGGCGTTATCACCGCGTAATTGAAGGCCTTGCGCGCTTTGATTAGGGCGGCCTCGCCTTCCAGATCCTTGATCGCATCCGCCATCGTCACGTTCTTGTTCGGCCATGTTCCGTCCGTAAACGTCTTCTGCAGGTGCTCGATCGAGGACATATACGCCTCGTAGTCCTGCTTCACAATTTCGGGTCCCAAGGGAACGAGCTTGTAGTTTTTGGTCTTGAATGCCGGCGGCACTACGAAATCGGCCGCCACGAATTGGGCCATCAAGCTGCCGGTAAAGAGAAATGCGAGAGAAAGTCTAAGCATTCCTCCCAGCATAACCTGCCTATTGCCCGCACTTCTCACGGCGAATTTTCAGCGCTTCCGGCATCCATTCCTGAAATTGGCGAATCCGCGTTACGTTCGACGGATGCGTCGAGGCAAACTCCGCCGGCCCCTTCCCACCGCTGGCCGCCCCCATCCGTTCCCACAACTTTGGCGCCTCGGTTGGATCAAAACACGCTCGCGCCACATAGATCAGCCCCATGTAGTCCGCCTCGGATTCATGCTCCCGCGAAAACGGCAGCATGATCCCATACTGTGCGCCCATGCCCAAAGCACCCATGACGGCCATCCGCGACCGATCGTCCATATCGCTCACCGCCACCCCGGCCGCCATCGTCCCAATTTGTACCAACTTCTGCTGCGCCATCCGCTCGGCCCCGTGCCGCGCGATCGCGTGGGCGATTTCATGCCCCATAATCACGGCCAAACCGTCCGCGTTTTTCGCCACCGGCAGGATGCCCGAATACACTGCCACCTTACCACCGGGCAGGCAAAACGCATTCACCTGGTCATCCGAAATCAAATTGTATTCCCATTGAAACCCAGGGTCTTCGGCGACGGCGCTGATCTTCTGACCTACGTCCCGCACAAGCTGGGCCGCCTGCCCGTCGCGCACTACCCGCGACTGCTGGATCACCTGCCGATAGCTCTGCAACCCCAACGCCGCTTCCTGCTCTCGACTTATATCAACCAGTTGCTTACGCCCGGTCAACGGCACGGTTTGCCGGTTCGAGAAATAGAAGTAGCCCATGTAAAGGGCGGCCAAAATAATCGGCAGCAGCTTGATGCCGCCGCCGATTCGTCTCCCTTGCGGTCCCATACCCTACCTCCGTAAAAACTTTGCTGCCAGCCCTAGAACATCGTCGGCGATGGAGCCGTCATTGTTCGAATCGAGCATGCCCAACAATCCGCCTTGCGAAGAGTTCTGCTGTTTGCTCATTCCGCTCATCACCATCGTCGCCACGATCGGCAACATCTGCTTCAAAATATCGGCACCGATACCCGTGTTTGCCGAAGCCTCGCCGGCCACGGAACGGCTGACTTCCTTGCTGCCAAAAAGCCGGCCCAGAATGTTGTTGCCCGCATCGGTCGTCTCCGGCGCTTGAATGGCGTCCGAACTATCGAGAAACTGGTCGGTGTTGCCACCGCCCCCGAGCATACCCAACAGGCCTTCCAGCCCACCGGACTGCACGTTCTGCTGCATTCCGCCCATCAGCGCCGGAACCAATTGTTCAAGAGCCGAAGCCGTCTGCCCCTCATCCAGCCCAAAACGCTGCGAAAGTTGTTGCACCGCGCCGCCGCCCTGGGCGCTCATAATCGTTTGCAAAAGGTCCATGAGGCTACCCTACACGCATCCCCAACCTTTTTCCACTGGAAAATCGTAATTATTTTATAACGAGGTTTACTTGAAACTATCCGCGCTTTCAGGCTATCTATGTTCTACGGAGTTATTACCATGGACCAATTGGAAACACTGAAAGCGAAGTATAAAGGTGCGCTCGATCTCATCCCAGAGCTGCACATCAAGCTGAATAACCTTCACATTGAAGGCGATAAACTCGTCCTCCGCGCCAATGCGCCCGCCGAAGAACAGGTCAACGCGATGTGGAACAAGATTAAGGAAATCGACTCGTCCTTCCAGGACCTGTCCGCCGAGATCACCGTCGACAGCAGCCTGCCACCCGTAGCAAGGAAGTACACCGTCGTCGCCGGCGATTCGCTCTGGAAGATTGCCGCCAACCACTTGGGCAACGGGTCGAAGTACCCAGAGATCATCAAGGCGAACCCCGGCAAACTGAAGGACGAAAACACCGTCATTCATCCGGGCGACGTGCTCAATCTGCCGAGCTAGTAAGCGATAGCATGGGGAGCATGCGCATCGTGCTCCCCTTCTTCCTTTTTCTGCCCGCTCTTCTCGCCGCGGATAAAATTCAACTCTTCAACGGCGTCAACATGGATGGCTGGTTCGGCCCCGATAACCAACCCGCCCGCTGCACCGTCGCCAACCGCGAAATGTCGTGTTCGAGTGGTGCCGGCGACATCCACACGCAAGCTCCCCACGGCAGCGCCCACCTCCACCTCGAATTCCAAATCCCCGCCATGCCCGAGCAAAAGGGCCAAAGGAAAGGCAACAGCGGCGTCTATCTCCAAGGCCGTTATGAGATTCAGATCCTCGATTCCTGGGAGAACCCTACCTATGCCAACGGCGCTCTCGGCGCACTTTACGG
>JBBRIO010000045.1:0-16067 GCA_038220855.1 Bryobacterales bacterium
GGACCCGGTGGAGCCGGTGACGCCGATGCTGCTGGAGCATCCGGCATTGGCCCCTTATAAGATTGAAAAGCCGTTTGAGGGGACGAGCGGGCGGCGGTTGGCGCTGGCGAAATGGATGACGCAGCCGAACCATCCGCTGACGAGCCGGGTGATGGTGAACCAGTTGTGGATGCGGCATTTTGGCAGGGGGATTGTGGCGAGTGTGGCGAACTTTGGACGGTCTGGGGTGCTGCCTTCGCATCCGGGGTTACTGGATTGGCTGGCGACGGAGTTTGTGGCAAGCGGATGGAGCATGAAGCAGATGCATCGGCTGATGATGACTTCGGAAGCGTATCAGCAGAGTTCGGCGGTGGATGAGGCGTTGACCGCGAAGGACCCGGAGAACGTGTTGCTGAGCCGGATGCCGCTGCGGCGGATGGACGCCGAGACGCTTTACGATTCGTTGCTGACGGCGGCGGGACGGTTGGACACGACGGCGTTCGGGCCACCGACGGATGTGGATATTCGGGCCGATAAAGAAGTGACGGTGAAGGCGACCAAAGAGGGATTGCGGCGGAGTATTTACGTGCTGCATCGGCGGCAGACGCCGGTGTCGCTGATGGATGCGTTTGACCAACCGTCGATGACGCCGAACTGTACGGAGCGGCGGCAATCGAACGTGGCGACGCAGGCGCTGCATTTGATGAACGGGTCGATGGCTTGGGAGCTGTCGAAGTTTATGGCGGGGCGGGTGATCGACGAAGCGGATGGGGATCGGGGGCGGGAGGTGGAGTTGATCTATCTGCGGGCGTATGGACGGCGACCGAATGCGGCGGAGGCGAAGTTGGGGCTGGAGACGATTGCGGCGTTTCGGGAGAAGTGGCCGGCACGGTTAGAGAAAGACAACAGCGAGGCTCCGCGGGCGGCGAATGCGAAGTGGCTGGCGGTGGCGAACTACTGCCACGCGATTTTGAACTCGGCAGAGTTTAGCTTCATTGATTAAGAGACGGGGATTAAGGAACGGGACATGAAGACACGACGAGATTTCTTTTCTTCGGTGGCCAATGGGCTGCATGGGGCGGCGCTGGCGGGCTTGCTGGGGCGGGACCTTTACGCGAGCAGCGGCGGGGTTTTCGATTTGAAGCCGAAGGCTGCGCATGCCCCCGCGAAGGCGAAGGCCGTGATTCAACTGTTCATGAACGGCGGGCCGAGTCAGGTGGATTTGTTTGACCCGAAGCCGACGTTGCAACGGCTGGCGGGGACGGCGCCGAGCCGGGAGTTGAGCTTTGCGATTTCGAACGGGGATAAGCCGGGGGTGTTGATGCCCTCGCCGTTTACGTTCAAGAAAGCGGGCAAAAGCGGGATGGACATATCGGACGCGCTGCCGCATTTGGCGGAGTGCGTGGACGACATTGCGCTGATCCGATCGATGTACGGAGAACATGCCAACCATGAGCCGGCGTTGTTTTTGATGCATTCGGGACGGACGATTGCGAGCCGGCCGGCGATAGGGGCTTGGGTGGCTTATGGGTTAGGGACGGAGAACCAGAATCTGCCGGCTTACGTGGTGCTGGACGATCCGAAGGGGTTGCCGATTAATGGGATTTCGAACTGGCAGTCGGCGTGGCTGCCGCCGATTTATCAGGGGACGCGGTTTCGGACGGAGGGGCCGCCGGTATTGAACTTGCAGCCGCGGGAGGAGATTCCGACGCCGCTTGTGGAGGCGGAGCGGGATTTGCTACGGAAGTTGGATAGCGCGCATCAGAAGCAGCGGCCGTACCAGCCGGAGTTGGACGCGCGGATATCGAGTTATGAGTTGGCGGCGCGGATGCAGTTGGCGGCTTCCGATGCGTTGGACGTGATGAAGGAGAGCGAGGCGACGCGAGAGGCGTATGGGCTGAACGACCCGGCGACGGCGTCGTATGGGAAGCGGTGTTTGATGGCGCGGCGGTTAGTGGAGCGGGGCGTGCGGTACGTGCAGCTTTATATCGAGAACCAGATTTTCGATTCGCATGGGAATTTGGAAGCGAGTTTGCGGTATGCGTGCGGGAAGACGGACAAGCCGGTGGCGGCGTTGTTGAAGGATTTGAAGCAGCGGGGGCTATTGGATTCGACGCTGGTGGCGTGGGGCGGAGAGTTTGGAAGATTACCGATTTCGCAGGGGGGGACGGGGAAGGCGGCGGGCCGGGACCATGGGCCGAACGGGTTTAGCGTGTGGATGGCCGGGGCGGGGATGAAGGGCGGGACGGTGCACGGGGCGACGGATGAGATTGGGTTTAAATCAGTGGAGAATCGGGTGAGCGTGCATGATTTCCATGCGACGATTTTGAATCAGCTGGGGCTGAATTATCGGGACTTGGTTTACGAGCGGCATGGGTTGAAGGAGCGGTTGACGGACCAGTTTCCGGCGCGGGTGGTGACGGAGGTTTTGGCGTAGGGGAAGATCGTTTCATCGAATGAGAAGGGTCTTGACGCCCGGCACGAGCTTGACCCACTTTCGGTCCGCCGTCACCGCCACGGCATCATGCATTCGAGCAGTGACCAAACAGACCCTGTCTCCCAACGATATCCCGTGCTCCCAGGCCAGCGGCAAGGTATCGATGGATTCCCAAACATCTTGCTCAACCCATGAAATGGTGGGAAGGGCGAGACTCTCAATCGCCTCCCGTGCTTCGGCGGCCGGGGTACCCTTCTGCACCAGTTTCCCGAATGTTTCGAGCAAATTGACCGATGAGATGGCGGAGTTATCGATCAAGGCGAGAACCTGTTCGCTGCCCGGTTCATTCAGAAGAGCGGCCAAAAGTGCCGAGGTGTCCAGGATATAGCTATAGGTCGCGCTCACGTGCCGCCTCAAGCCGCCGAGCTTCGATGACCTCTTCCGACCAAACTTCGCCCGGCTTCTTATACTTAGCCAGAGCCGCCTGCGCCTTTCGGAGCGCCAGTTGACGGGAAGTAAGCTCTACACGTTTCGATACTTCGTCGAAAGAAAACACAACTTCCGTACCCGGCAGCAATCCCAGTTCCGTCCTGAGTTTGAGCGGAACCAGCACTCTGCCAAAATTATCGATCTTGGCAACTAGCTTCATGTCCCCAGTCTAACAGGAGAGCCGTTCCAATTCTGTGGTGATTTTGCACTATAGAATTGCGAAACTGGGCGGGGTACCAAGGGGTGCCTCGAGAACTTCGACGCCGCGAACCTCACTCCAGCGGGGGCCTTGGTGCAAGCGACCTTCGAAATCGGCCAGGAGTTCCGAGGGGCCTTCGGCGAGAGCCTCCACGCGGCCATCGTCGAGATTGCGGACCCAGCCGCGGAGGCCTCGGGTGACAGCCTCGCGCTGGACGAAGTTGCGGAAGCCGACTCCCTGCACTTGGCCGCGGACCAGATATCGGCGGCACGCAACCATGATGGCTACTCGACTTTGGGCGCGGCCGCTTTCTCCGCCGCGGCCTTCACTTCGAGATAACGATTGCGGCTCTCGACGATGGCTTTGCGGGCTTCGATGGGACCACCCCAGCCGTCCATTTTCGGCATGGAGCCTTGGAGTTCCTTATAGATGGAAAAGAAGTGCTCGATTTCCCGGCGGACGTGGGGGAAGATCTGGTCCATCGTGTGGATCTGATCGTAGCGAGGGTTCTTGGTGGGAACGGCCAGGATTTTTTGGTCGCCTTCGTTGGCGTCGACCATGTTGAGCACCCCGACGGGCCGCACTTCGATTAAGCAGCCCGTGAAGCTGGGCTCCTGCACGAGAACGAGGACGTCCATGGGGTCGTTATCCTCGGCCAGGGTGCCGGGGATGAAGCCGTAATCGCCGGGGTAGTGCATGGGCGAGTACAATGCGCGGTCGAGCCGGAAAATCCCGAGTTTGCCGTCGTACTCGATTTTGTTCGCGGAGTTCTTGGGGATCTCCACGATGGCGCGGCAAATTTCGGGGCAGTCGGGCCCTGGTTCCATGTCATAGAGGCTGATGGGCGATTGCACCTGCTCAGGGTAGCAAAACAGGGTTGGTGAAGGGAAGCGGGAGGGGGTTCCTTGGGGTACGAAAGGGAGGCGACTACAACCGGTTGTGGGGTTCGTCTGGTCTTCGCCTTTCTATCGCCACAGGTGGTCGGACGATTCCGTAAGGCGTTTGCCGACAGCAGTTTAGCGGCGAAAAGTGAGGAGCAACTTTCCCGAGAAATTCCTTGCCAAGGGGCCCAACCCGTTGTACTCTCGATTCAGGGCCATTTTAGTAGCGTCAAAGTGGTCCCGAAGCAGTTCGAAAGAACCCGTAAAGTTCGGAACGAGTATAGTAGTGACAGAAGAAGAGCTCAGCCAAAAACAGCTTGAGGCGCCGGCCGGGAGTTTTCCTCTCAAGGTGGACGGTCAAGGGCGTTTGACCATTCCTCGGGAATGGGAGCACTACTTCATTGGCAAGCTGGACGAGAAGGAGTTTTTCATCACCTTCGAGAAGGGCTGGTTGAAGATTTTTCCGCGGAAGATTTGGATCAAGCAGAACGCGACTGCGTTCCGGGAGAAGTCCGAAGAAGATTACGAAGACTGGAGCATCACGATGCAGCATTACGGCGTGATGACGGGATTCGACAAAGAGTACCGGCTCACTCCGAGCCAGACATTACGGACGGAGATGAACCTGAAAGGGGCCGAGTTGATCATGATGAATCACCTGGGCACTCTGCGGGGGATGTTGAAGTCCAACTACGAGCAGCGTCATCGCGTCGCTGAAGAAGCCACCAACAAGCAACAGTCCCGGCCGGATGGGCCGCGGATGCTCTAGCTGAAATCAGATGCATGCACTACCCTGTATTACTAACGGAGACCGTGGAATGGATGAACATCCATCCGGGTGGCGTGTACGCGGATTTCACCTGTGGAATGGGAAATCATACGCGGGCTATCGCGGAGCGGGCAGCGCCGGCGGTGGTGTATGCGCTGGACCGGGATGCCGAGTCGCTGGCGATGGCGCGGGCGAATTTGGCGGACGGACCGCAAAACATAGAATTTATTCACACGGCTTTTTCGGAGGCGCCACGGGTGCTTCGGGAGCGGGGTGTGGGGAAGCTGGACGGACTAACGGCAGACCTGGGCGTATCGCGGGTGCAGTTAACGGGTCAGCGCGGATTTTCATTCTCGACGGACGGTTTTTTGGACATGCGCTTAGACGCTTCGCAGGGGGTTACAGCCGCGGAGTTAGTCAATCAGCTACCGGAACGAGAGTTAGCGAATTTGTTGTTCAACTTAGCCCAAGAAAGGAGGAGTTACGTCATAGCCAGAGCACTCGTGCGGAATCGGCCGATATACTCATCGCTGCAATTAGCAGAGATTGTATCGCGGTCGGTTCCCCGTACGAGCCACAAGTTACACCCGGCCACATTGACGTTCATGGCTCTTCGGATGGCTGTAAATCAGGAGTTGGACGAGGTTACCGCGCTGATGGAAGCGCTTCCCGAGTTATTAAAGCCCGGCGCGCGAGCCGCCGTAATCGCTTTTCATTCGGGGGAAGCAAAGATTGTCAAAACGTATTTTCAACGCTTGCACAAGGAAGGGCGGGCGCGACTATTAACCAAACATGCCGTCAAACCGGCGGATCGGGAAGTATTTGAAAATTCAGCCAGCCGCAGCGCCACGCTCCGCGTACTGGAATTAATATAAACGAGTTAGTTGGGAATGTCGAGGGGGAAGTAGAAGATGACAAGTTTTGTAAGTGTATTTAACCGAGTGCTTCCGCTGATTGCGGGTAGCGAACGGAATGAGTTTAAGGAACGGATGACACCTCGGGCCGAGCCGTGCGCCTTGCGCGCGATGCCGAACGAGGAAATCCATATCTTTATCAAGCGGATCGATAACAACCACGTAATCCGCACGGAAGACAAGCAGGCGACGGCGACCTGCTATCGGTCGATTGGAATGGCATGCCTGTCCGCGGTCGTAGCGGTGGGTATGATTGTCCCGACGGCCTACGGGAAGCTAGCTGGTTACCAGATTGAGCGTTCCCAGGAAGAGCAGGCGCGGCTGCGAAAGCAACTGGCGCAGCTCGAGGCGCAGGAAGCTCAGTTGGTGAGCCCGGCGACGCTGGCGCGGATTGCGGATGACCAGAAGTTTGTCGAAGCTTCGACGGAGACGATGGTCGTCCTGACCATCGACCGGTCGACTGCTTTGGCGATGAACAAAGGTCCGCAGAAGTAGAAACAGTTTTTCCATGCCGGGGGCGGCTGGCTTCCATTCCTACTCCCCCGGCGCGAACTTCGGTTCGCGCAACAGCCGCTCCCGGATTCTTTCGATTTTTGTACTTGAATTTCCTCCCCCGAAGGAAAGGCCGCAAGGCCCTGGAAGTAGGGCGAGCGTGCTTACTGCACAAGTGAGTAAGGCCAACGACACGCTCGCCCGGTTTCCAGTGGAACTATTACGATGGACAGCAACATGGAGACGACGGCAGAGCCGCAATCGCATAAGCGATTGATCGCCGTTACCTGGTGCGCGCTCGTTTGGGGATTGATTATCTTCGGGCGATTGGTGCAGCTCCAGGTTTTCGAGCATGAGGAGCTAGCAAAGCGCGCCCAGGCTCAACAATCGAAGAAAACCAAAGTCGTGGCGCTACGGGGGCAGATCCTGATGCGCGACGCGGGTAAGCTGGCGATGAGCGTGCCAGTGGACGCGATTAGCATCAATCCGATGCAGATTCCGGACGTCGACTTTGCGACGAGCATGCTGGCGTCGACGCTTGATTTAAAGGTGGCCGACCTGGAAGCGAGCATTATGGAGGCCAGGACGGCGCGCCGCGGCTACTTACGGATTAAGGAGCACGCGACGATGGAGCAGGTTGACCGGCTGCGGTCGTACAAGCTCGATTACGTGACGATGGAGGGGGTGGGCAAACGGATCTATCCGAAGCAGATGCTGGCGGCCAATGTGGTGGGCTCTTTGAACGGGGACGGCCGGGGCGAGGGCGGTTTGGAACTTGGATTCGAGGAAGATTTGGCGGGACTTGACGGCCATCTGATTGTCGATCGCGATTCGCGGAGCCGGGGATACAATCGGAGCTACGAAGGCGAGCCGACGGCGGGGCAAGATATCACCTTGACGTTGGACGAAGGCATTCAGTTCATCGCGGAGAAGGCGCTCCGCGAGGCGATGGAGCGGGAGAACATTCCGTTTGGCAGTTTGGTGGTGATCCATGTCAAGACGGGCGAGATTCTGGCGATGGCGAGTTGGCCCACGTTTGATCCGAATATCCGTTTCCAGGACAAGCGCGAATTCAGTGGCAGGGTGAACAATGCGCTCACGGTGCCGTTTGAACCGGGGTCGGTGTGCAAGGTGGTGACGATTACGGCGGCGCTGGAAACGACTAATTTGCGACCGGAGACGCCGATTCTTTGCGGCGGGAGGGTGATGCGGGTTTTGGGCCGGGACATCCACGATGAGCACGCCTATGGGGTGCTGCCGATGCAGCTGGTGCTGGCGAAATCCTCTAACCTGGGTTCCGTAAACATTGGCATGCGGGTGGGCAAAGAGAATTTGTACCACTACATGAAGCTTTTCGGGTTCGGCGATACAGTGGGAGTTGGCCTGCCAGGGGAATCCGGAGGGGTGATGCGGCCGGCACGGCAGTGGAGTCCGCAGTCGCTTGCTTCGATCTCGATTGGGCACGAAATGATGACGACTACTCTGCAACTGGCGCAGGCGGCTTCAATCATTGCCAACAATGGGATGCTGATAAAGCCGCGGCTGATTTTGCATCGCCAGTCTCCGGGCGGGGCGATCGAAAAGGAACCGGCGGCGGTGCCGGAGCGACGGATCAAGGCGGAAACGGCGATTTCGATGCGCCGGATTATGGAGATGGTCGTGCTGGAAGGCACGGGCAAGGCCGCGAAGTTGAAGGGCTACACTTCGGGCGGAAAGACGGGCACCGGCAAGATTTTCGACGTCGGGAAGGGATACCAGAGGGTTTACAACTCGACCTTCATGGGTTTTGCTCCGGTGGCTAACCCGGAGATTGTGGTGGTGGTGACCCTGAACCGAACGACCAAGCTTGCTGGCGGGATCGCGGGGCCGGTGTTTCGCGAAGTGGCGCAGAATGCCTTGCGGATTCTGGGGGTGCAGAAAGATATTCCGGAGACGGAGGCGGCGAGCCCTGCACCGGCGTTGAACTCGAAGGAGATTGACGACGACGAGGAGCTGGAGGAGAAAGAGTTGGAGCGCCAGTTCAACGTTGCGCAGCAGGATTCTCGCGTCGTGGCCGGGCCGAAGGTGCCGGACTTCAAAGGCATGACTCTGCGGGCGGTGCTGCAGAAATCGGCAGCTGAAGGGCTGCGGGTGGACGTGGTGGGATCTGGCGTGGCCAAGCGGCAGCAGCCGGCGCCGGGTGCGGTGTTGGACCAAACGCGGCGAATTCGCGTGGTGTTTTCCCGGTGACCGGCACGATTGGAGACGTACTCGCCGATAGCGGCATCGTCGCTGCGAGTGATGGTTCGGTGCTGGAGCAGCCTTGCGCGGGGCTGGCGTATGACTCACGTCAGGTTCGAGACGGCTACTTGTTTTTTGCGTTTGTGGGGGCGGTGTTGGACGGCCGACAATTCGCGTTTACGGCGATGAAAAGCGGTGCGAAGGCGGTGGTCAGCGAGGCCACCCGTCCAGACGACGCAGCCATGCCTTGGATCCAGGTGAGCCACGGGCGGCGGGGGTTGGCGGCGGCAGCGAAGCGATACTACGGCGCACCGGATGAACGCCTGGGGCTAACCGGGATTACGGGCACCAACGGGAAGACAACCTGCACGTACCTGGTGGATGCGTTGCTGCATGCGGCGGGATACAAGACCGCACGAATCGGTACGATCGGCTGCGAAGTCGCGGGGGTGGCCGAGGCGGTTGTGAATACAACGCCGGAGTCCCTGGAACTGATGCAGATTTTTGCGCGGACGTTGGAGGCGGGCGGCAGCTACGCGACGATGGAGGTTTCGTCTCATGCGCTGGCGCAGGGACGGGTGGCGGGCCTGCAATTTCACACAGCGGTATTTACGAACCTGACGCAGGACCATCTGGACTTCCATGGTTCCATGGAGGAATACTTTGCCGCGAAGCGCAAATTGTTCGAAGGGGAGTTTACGCCGGCGTTTGCCGTGATCAATGCGGATGATGCTTACGGCGCGCGAATCACCCCGGGCGAGGCCACCAGGACGCTCCGGTACGGGCTGAGCGGGGCGGCGGATTTACGGGCCGAGTCGATTGAGAGTTCGTTTTCGGGTCTGCGCTTTTTGGCTTGCCACGAGGGCAGGAAGCACGAGGTACGCGCCGCGATGGTGGGCGAGATCAACGTCTACAACATTCTGGCCGCTCTGGGTACCGGGCTGAGTTATGGGTTGGAATGGGAGACGATGCTAGCGGGAATTGCGTCCTGCCCCGGCGTGCCGGGCCGCTTTGAGCGAGTCGATGCGGGCCAACCATTTTTGGTGATCGTGGATTACGCCCATACCGATGATGCGTTGCGAAACACGCTCCGGGTGGCGCGGCAGTTACTGACCGGTGGCCGGCTAATTACGTTATTCGGTTGCGGTGGGGATCGCGACCGGACCAAGCGTCCGCGGATGGGCATGGCGGCGGGAGAGCTGAGCGACTACGTGGTGTTGACGAGCGATAATCCGCGTTCCGAGGAGCCGCTATCGATCCTGAATGACGTGCTGGTGGGCCTGGGACGGCACGACACGCCGTTCGCGGTGGAGCCGGACCGAGCGGCCGGGATTGCGCTGGCGCTGGGCCGGGCGCGCGCTGGCGACATCGTGATTCTGGCTGGAAAAGGCCATGAGACCTATCAGATTCTGGGGGACCGCACGATCGATTTTGACGACCGGGTGGTGGCGCGCCAAGCATTAGCCAAGTTGGGCTTTGAGGTGCCGGCGTGCGCATGACGTTTTCGGAAATCGTGGCGGCCACGGGAAGTGGTTCGCGCGCTCCGGCGGGAAGCGTGGGCGAATGGAGTATCGACTCGCGAACGCTGCGCGGGGAGGCGATCTACATTGCCCTCCCGGGCGAAGTTCATGATGGCCACCAGTTCGTCGAGGCGGCAGCGGAGAGTGGCGCGGTAGCGGTGTTGGTGGAACGAGAAATCGCGCGCTTAGCGATTCCGTGTTTTCGGGTTTGGAACACGCTGGTGGCGCTGCAGGAGCTGGCTCGGCGGGCGCGGCTACGGATGACGGGCACGGTGGTTGGGGTGACCGGGAGCGCCGGAAAGACAACGACGAAGGAGACGATCGCCACGTTGTTGGGCGGATCGCTGCGGGTCGGCAAGAATGAAGGCAATCTGAACAACCAGATCGGGTTGCCACTATCGATTTTGCGGCAGAGCCCGGCCGAGCAGGTTTACGTCTTCGAGATGGGAATGAACCATCTGGGCGAGATTCGATTTCTGGCTTCGATCGCGCGACCGCAGATTGCGGTGGTGACCAACGTCGGCACGGCGCATATCGAAAATCTGGGCTCGCGCGAGGCGATTGCAATGGCCAAGCGGGAACTCGTGGAGAGCCTGCCCGCGGATGGCATCGCGGTGATCAACGCCGATGATGCGCGCGTGGCGCGGTTCGGCGAAATTCATCCGGGACAGACGGTTACGTTTGGCCTTGAACGAGAGGCCGATTTCCGGGTGGAGAACCTGACGATGTCAGAGGCCGGAGCGCGCTTCCAAATTGGCAAAACGATTTTTGAAACATCTGTGGCCGGAAAACACTCCGTATTGAATGTGGCGGCGGCGGTGGCCGTGGGTAGTTTGCTGGGCGTGAAGCCAGCCGAACTCTCAGAGCGGGCGAGACTACTCGAACCCGGGAAGATGCGCGGGGAACGCCAGGAACACAAGGGAGTAACCATTCTGAACGATTGCTACAACAGCAACCCGGACGCAGCGAAGGCGATGCTGGCATATGCGGCTCTTTTGCCGGCGCGGCGGCGCATCGCGGTGTTGGGGGAGATGCTCGAACTGGGAGATTGGTCGGTGACGCTGCATCGGGAGTTGGGCGAACGGGCCGCCGAGCTGCGGTTTGATCTGGTGGTGGGGGTGAAGGGCGACGCGTCGCATCTGACCGAGGGAGCCAAAGCGGCCGGGGCGGAGGCGCTCTACTTCGCGACTCCGGAGGAGGCAGGGGAAGCGCTGCTGAGCCTGACGGAAGAGGGCGACCTGCTGCTGTTCAAAGGCTCGCGCGGGACAAAAATGGAACAAGCGGTGGAAAGGTATAAGGCGGGCTGATGCTTTACTGGCTTCTGTATGAACAAATTTCTCCGGTCTTCGGGCCGGCCCGCCTCTTTGGGTACGTAACGTTTCGTACGGCTTTTGCGAGCCTGACCGCATTATTCCTCTCACTTTTCCTGGGCCCCTGGTTGATCCGGCGGCTGCGCGCGTTCAAGTTTGGCCAGCAAATCCGGGCGGAGGTAACGGCGCATCAAAAGAAGGCGGGCACGCCGACGATGGGCGGTTTGCTCATCATCATATCGATCGTTTTGCCGACGTTATTGTGGACTAATCTGCGAAACCCGTACGTCTGGATTGCGTTGTTCGGACTCGTCAGCTTTGGCACGATCGGGTTTTTCGACGACTACGCGAAGGTGAAGAAGATGCAGAATCTAGGCTTTTCGGCGCGCAAGAAATTCTTTTGGCAAGTGGTGGCCAGTTGCGTGATTGGGGTGATGCTGCTGATCCTGCACGCGCGCGGCGGTTACGATCCGGCGATGAACGTACCGTTCTTCAAATCCTTCAAACCGAGCCTGCTAATGACGTCGTTTCTCGGTAACCCTTGGACCTACCCATTGGCATTTGCGTTCTTTTTTCTCTTCCTGATCATCGTGTTGGCAGGTTCTTCGAACGCGGTGAATCTTACGGACGGCCTGGACGGCTTGGCGATCGGCCTGATGATCATTGCGGCCGGAGCCATGACGATGTTGACCTACATGAGCGGGCATCGGACGTTTGCCGAGTATCTGGATTTGAACCGGTTGCCGGGGGCTAGTGAGTTAACGGTTTTTTGTGGCGCGATGACGGGTGCGTCGATCGGGTTCCTGTGGTTCAACGCGCACCCCGCCGAAGTTTTCATGGGCGACGTGGGCTCGCTGGCGCTCGGTGGAGCCCTCGGAACGGTGGCGGTATTGATCAAACAGGAATTGTTGCTCCTGTTTATCGGCGGGGTCTACATCATCGAACTGATGAGCGTGGTCCTGCAGGTGGGCAGCTATAAACTGCGGAAGAAGCGGATATTCAAGATGGCGCCTTTGCATCACCATTTTGAGATTGTTGGTTGGACCGAGACGAAGATTATCACGCGCTTCTGGATTCTTGGCCTGATTATGGCGCTGTGCGCGCTGACTACTTTAAAGCTGCGATAGGGGAGACGGTTGTGGAATTGGCCGGCAAACAAATTCTCGTGGTGGGGTTAGGCAAGAGTGGCCTGGCGGCGGCGCGCTTGGCGCTGGAGTTGGGGGCGAAGGTGACGGTTTGCGACGAGAAGCCACTGGCGCAGACGCGGTTCGCGGCCGAGGTGGCCGAACTGGGAGTGAGCTATCTGCCCCAGGCGGAAGCGGTGGGTGCAACCTTCGACTTAGTAATCCAGTCGCCGGGTGTTGCGCTGGAAGCGCCTGTATTTGCCGGGGCCAAAGTGACAGGCGAACTTGAGTTTGCCGCGCCGCTGCTGCGCGGCCGGACGATCGGGATTACCGGCTCGAACGGGAAGACGACGACCACGGCGTTGGTTGGCCATATTCTGCGGCAGGCCCAAGTGCCGGCGCAGGTGGGGGGCAACATCGGTACGCCGCCAGCGGCGATGGTGGCGACTTCGCGGGTCGGGCAGTGGAACGTGCTGGAACTATCGAGCTTTCAGTTGGAGACGATCCAAAGCTTCCGCGCCGACATCGGGTTGATCCTGAACATTACGCCGGACCATCTCGACCGGCACCATACGATGGAGCGTTACGTTGACGCGAAGGCGCGCCTGATCGAATTGCAGATCCGTTCGAATGTGGCGGTTTTGAACGCGGGTGATCCACTGTCTGGCGATTTGGCCAAGCGGACCCGGGCCAAGGTCGTCTACTTCAATGCGAAGGCGCCGGGCCCATGGATGATCGCCGAAAAAGATGGGGTGATCACGGTGGATGAACAGGTGCTGCTGGCGGTCGAAGCGATCCCGCTGCGGGGCCGGCACAACGTGGAGAACGTGATGGCGGCGGCGGCGGCGGCGTGGCTGGCCAACGTGTCGCTGGACGCTATTGAAGCCGCGGTGCGCACCTTTCCGGGGGTGGAGCATCGGCTGGAGTTCGTCCGCGAGTTGGATGGAATCGGCTACTACAATGACTCGAAAGCGACCAACGTGGACGCGACAGAAAAGGCGCTTGACGCCTTCGAAGGCGGGTTGTGGATCATCCTGGGGGGCAAGGACAAGCAGAGCGACTACCGCACCCTGGCCGGTCGATTGCGGGACAAAGCTCGGGGTATTCTTTTGATCGGCATGGCGTCCGCCATTATCCGCCGGCAGTTGGAAGAGGTCGAGCCCGGCCTTCCGCTGCGCGATTGCGGCACGCTGGCCGAAGCTATTCGAGTGGGACACGCCGAGGGGCGGAGGGGCGACACGGTTTTGCTGGCGCCGGCCTGCGCGAGCTTCGATCAGTTTCAAAGTTATGAGCACCGGGGACGCGTGTTCAAAGAGTTGGTTCAGAACCTGGAGTAGGAAACGACGATGGGAAAAAGACTTTACACGGACAAGATTCTGTTTTATGCCGTGGTGGCGCTGGTCACCTTTGGCTTGATCATGGTTTATTCGGCGAGCTCGATTATCGCCGTACAAGGCAAATATGACGTGGATGCGAACTATTTCTTTCTGCACCAGCTCGGGTGGGCCGTGGTCTCGTTCCTCGTCCTGATGATCTTGAAGCGGCTGAATTATAAAGTGTTCAATACACCAGGTTGGGCCTTCGGGAGTATCGGCATCGTACTGATGATGCTCATTGTGGCTTTCTTCACCGACACGGCGAAACACCGATGGCTGAAGCTGGGGGTGGGGTCGCTGCAGCCGAGTGAATTGGCCAAGCCGGCGCTGGTCTTGTTTCTGGCGTTCTTCCTTTCGCGCCGGATCCGAGCGGTGAACAACGCCCGGTTTACGTTGGCCGGGTGCGGCCTCGTACTCGGGTTCCTCGTGTTCTTTGTTTCGCTGGCCGACTTGGGAACCGCGGTCGTGCTGATTGCGACGACTGCGTTGACGTTTTTCGTAGCGGGTTTGGATCGGCGCTACATGCTGTGGGCGGTACCGGTGGCGGCGCTCTTCATGATCGTGGGCGTGGCAGCCAAACCGTACCGAGTGGGGCGGGTGGTTGCGATGCTGGATCCAAACCACAAAGTGCTGAACGAGGTTGACCCGAACGGCTGGATCATGACCTATGTGAAGAGTTCGACCGCTCCGTCGGACCCGGCCTTTCAAGCGTTGCAATCGAAGATTGCGATCGGATCGGGGGGGCTGCTCGGCCTGGGCCTGATGGACGGCAAGCAGAAGCTGTTTTATGTCCCGGAGCCGCATACGGACTTTATTTTCGCCGTAATCGGAGAGGAGTTTGGCTTGCTCGGCTCGACGGCCTTGCTGGTCGGATTTTTCATTATTCTCTGGCGGGGGTATCGAACGTTTCTCGTCGCGCCCGACGAATTCGGGCGCTATATAGCACTTGGAGTGACAACCATGATTGTCTTCCAGGCGCTCTTCAATCTTTCGGTGGTGACCGGGCTCGGCCCGACGAAGGGAATCCCCCTGCCAATGATCAGCTACGGTGGCAGTTCGTTGCTCGCGACGCTGCTTTCGGTGGGCCTATTGCTAAGTGTCAGCGAGCGTTCGCACTAATGGTGTTTCTTATGGCGGGTGGCGGCACAGGCGGACACGTGATACCGGGCATTGCGGTAGCGCGGGAACTGTCTGCGCGCGGCCACACGCCGGTATTTGTGGGCACTGCGCGGGGGCTCGAAACGAAGCTCGTGCCGGCCGCGGGCTTTGAGCTCGAGTTAATCGAAATCGGGAGCTTGCAGGGACAAGGTCGATGGCACCAGTTTCGGACGATGGTGCAGATGCCGGGCAGCGTGATCCGGTGCCTGGCGCTAACGCGGCAGCATGATGCGGCGGCGGTGTTCAGCATGGGCGGCTATGCGGCGGGTCCGGTGGCGGTGGCGGCGGCGTTACGGCGGTTGCCGCTGATTCTGATGGAGCCGAACGCGATGCCGGGCTTGACGAATCGATATATGGCTCGCTTTTCGCGCAAGGCCCTATTGAGCTTTGAAGACGCGCTGGCTTACTTTCCCACCGGAAGCAGGGAGTTAACAGGGCTTCCCGTACGCCGGGAGTTTTTTCATCTGCCGGTGCGACAGCGCGGCGAGATCGTCAACATTCTGGTGACGGGGGGTAGTCGGGGTGCTCGGACGTTAAACCGGGCGGTGAGCGGTCTGTGGCCGTTGATAGCTGGCCAACCGGTGCGGATTCTGCTGCAATCGGGGGCCGACGAGCCCGACATTCCGGGGGTAACCGTGGTGCCGTTTGTGGACGATATGCCGGCTGCATTTGCCGACGCGGATCTGGTGATTTGCCGGGCGGGGGCGGGCGCGGTGGCCGAATTGGCCGCGGCGGGCAAGCCGTCGATTCTAGTACCCTACCCCTACGCGGCCGACGATCATCAGGCGCGGAACGCCGCGGCACTCGAAAGAACGGGGGCGGCTCGGATGGTCCTCGACGGGGAGTGCACGCCGGAGCGGCTGCGAGATGAGATCGCGGCGTTGCTGCAACCGGGGAAGTTGGAGGCGATGGGTGCCGCGGCGAGACGGTTCGCGCGACCCGGCGCCGCTAAGCGGGCGGCGGACCTGCTTGAGGAATGTGTTGGAGTATTGAAACAATAGAAGGTCGGAATGTTCTTTAAGCCACAACACGTTCACTTCACCGGCATCGGCGGCATCGGCATGAGCGGCCTCGCGATGGTGCTGCATAATTTGGGATACACGATCACGGGTTCGGATCAGAAATTCTCGGCGACGACGGACCGGCTGGTCAGCTTGGGGATCAAGGTTTACGAGGGGCACACGGCGGCCAACGTGGCG
>JBBRIO010000046.1:0-16063 GCA_038220855.1 Bryobacterales bacterium
GGATGGTGATATTGCTGATGGCTACCGCGCGTGCGAACCAGTCGCCATCCGTCTGCCTCGATTGTTCTGATCGCTTCCTTGACCTTCAATCCTGAAAGTGCCTGATCTCGATCGAAGCTCTCCGTCGAATCTGTGATCGCCCCCTACTCCTCCCGCGGCCGCCCCCTTAACTTCTTCGCATCTCCCCGCTCCGCCTTCGCCGTCAGCCGTCTCACCTTCGACCCCAACGTCGGCTTACTCGCCCGTCTCTTCTTCGGCTCGACCTCCGCCCGCGCCACCAACTCGTCCAGCTTCGCCCGCGCCGCCGCTCGATTCGCCTCCT
The DNA here is from genome assembly GCA_038220855.1 of Bryobacterales bacterium. GTDB lineage: Bacteria > Acidobacteriota > Terriglobia > Bryobacterales > Bryobacteraceae. The sequence goes on from JBBRIO010000046.1 coordinate 323, forward strand.
GCGTCCGATGCTCGCTCGCCGTAATCAACAACACCCCTTCCTGCGTCATCCGGTTCCCCGCCATCGCCCGCAGCCTCTCCTTCACCGCCCCCGGCATCGCCCCCGACCTTCCCACATCAAACCGCAACTCAACCGCCGTCGACACTTTGTTGACGTTCTGCCCCCCCGGACCCGACGCCCGCACAAACGCCTCACTCAGCTCGGAATTAGGTATGTAAATCGCCACGGCTACCACCCAGCATAGCCGCATCCACTCCTGCTCTCCCTCGTTGTCGCCCTCTCCGCCTACCCGCAAGCCCCTTGGGCTCCTCCGGAGTAAATTTCACACGAAATCACGGCAATTGAGAAACCCCTATCCCACTAAAAAGCTCTTAAGAAGTGCAGGTAGATATATATGCTGATACGAATTGCGTTGTTGTTGACCGCGGCTTCCCTCGCCTGGGCGCACGACCTGAGCAAGGGCATGGAACGTTTCAAGGAGCGCGACTATCCTGCCGCGGAACAGGAAATGCGCGCCGTCGTGGAGATGGAACCGCGCAACGCCGAGGCCTTGCGCATCTTGGGTCTGTCGCTCCTCCGGCAGGGTAAGGCACCTGAAGCGATTCCAGTGCTCGAAAGCGCGGTTGCAGTTGGCCCCGATTTCCCCGACGCCAAGCTGGCGCTGGCGGCGGGCTTCGCGGCGGAAAAGAAGTACACGGAAGCGGAGAAATTAATCGAAGAGGTGACCGCCCAAAAGTCGGACCACGAAGAATTGCCCTACTATCGCGGAATGCTGGCCGTGCTTAGAAAGCAGTATAAGGAGGCCATGCCCGACCTGGAGACCGCGATCGAAAAGGACCCCGAAAACGGATACGCCTACTACTACGCGGGCCTCGCCTACAGCAACACGAAGCGGCCCGACAAGATGGTCGGTGCTTTCAATAACTTCCTCCGCTTGGAACCGAAGTCCCCGGATGCGGCCAAAGTGCGCTCCTTCTTGAAGGCAAGCAGGTAGCGCGTTTGCGGCTCAAATACATTCGCATTGCCGGCTTGACGATCGGCGGGCTCGTGCTCGGCGGCATCGCGCTGTTGCATACGCCGCCGGCGAAGCGGATGGCCTTGCATGAGCTGCAAGCTGTGATGGCCCAGCAAGGCATTCGGCTCGAAGCGTCTGGGCTTGATTTCAACCTACTCTCGCTGAAGGCGGATATGCGCGGGGTCGTGGTGACCCCCAGGCCCGGGATGTCCCCCCTCGCGAAGATTGAATCGCTTACCCTCCAGCTTTCGCTCTGGGACCTGATCCGAGGCCACTTCGTCGTGTCGAACGCGACCCTCGGACGAACCGAAGTTTGGATCGTTATCGATGCGAATGGCCTCTCGAATCTGCCGGAATCCAAATCCAGCGGCGGGGAGCCTTTCGAGTACCTCGTCGAAAGTCTGAAGTTGGCGCAAGGCTCTCTTCGCATTGACGACGCGCGCGACGGACTGAAAATCTGGCTCCCCCAATGGGACCTGAACGTCACGGGAAACCGCCTTACCCGGCGCCATCAACTGACACTCGGGACGCAGGCCACCGGATCGGCGGTCTATGGCGAAAAAGATTACGCGCTCGACTCGCTCCGTGCCGTGTTGGATTCCGGCCGCGACGACGCCAAGCTGGACCTCGCCCTCCGCACCCCCGGCGCCACGCTCAGCGGCTACGTCTCGGCCAAGGATTTCAACGACACCGCCCTCGCAGGCAAGCTGGTTCTCGACGCCAGCATCGACCGGTTCGCAAAGGAATATCAAGGCCAGGTTCACGCGGAAGTAACGATTGCGGGCAAAGCCAAAGCGCCCCTTATAACCGCCAAAGTAAACGCCACAGGGGCCGGCTGGCAGACCTATCAGAACGTCGATATCACCGGCGATTTCGGCTACGATCCCGCAGCCAAAGCGATCACCGCCAAGGGGCTCAGCGTTGTTTCCGCGCTCGCCAACGCATCCGGCGACGGTGCCATCTCGTTGGGTACCGCGGGGCCGAGTTGGTTCAATGGCGGTTTCCAGCGGGTCGCGGTAAATCGCTTCATTCCGACGTTGGCCAGCACGGCCAACGGCACCGTTCGGGCTCAATGGAAGGGCTTCGATCTCGCCTCGGCCACTGTTGATTCGGCGATTACCCTCGCGGCCAATCGGCCCGCCGTCGTCGGCGTTTATCCCGTCGCCGGCAGCTTCCATCTTCGGCACACCCCGCAAGGGACCAACGTCCGGATCGACCGCGCCACGCTGAGCGGGATCGAAGCCACCGGTGCCATCGCCGTCAACGCCCGCAAACAACTCAGCGGACAGCTCAGCGCCAAGACAGACAACATCGCCGCTCAGCCCTACGCGCAGCTGCCCGTCGCCGGGCCGCTCACGTTGCAGGCCAAGGTTGGCGGCACCGTCGCCCAGCCCTCCGCGGAGTTCACCGTCGACGCCCCGAACCTGCGCGCCGAAGGTGTCACGGGTATCGCGCTCACCGCCTCCGGCCGGGCAAACGCTGACCGTCTGGACTTGGACCAAGCCCAAGCCACGTGGAACGGACAAAGCATAACGGCGCGTGGTTCAGTGGGCACCAAAGGCCCGATCGCGCTGCAGGCCGAAGCCGTCAACCTCAAGCTCGACGAACGGCTTACTAATCTGCCCGTCTCCGGCGTCGCTAATCTTCAGGCCAATCTCACCGGCACAATGGATCGTCCGGAAGGCCTCGTCACAGTGAATGTCGCAGACCTCGAAGCCTACGGCGAGAAGCTCGGAACCCTCAGCGCCACCGTCCACTTCGACAAGACCTCCGCCACCGTTCCAGACCTGCTGCTAGCCAAGGCGCCATCCGAAAAACTCACCGGCAAGGGCACCTACGAATTTGATTCGAAGCAGTTCACGGCCACGGTCCAAAGCGATCCGCTTAAGCTCACGAAAGGCACCGTCGCCATTAACGCAACAGGCAGCGGAACGGTGGCCGAACCAGCCGTAAAGGCCAACCTGAAAGGCGACCTAAACGACATCGGCCCCCTCGAACTAAAAGCGGAATTAAACGGCGAAGCGCTCCGCCTGACAGCCTTCGCCAAAAAGCAAAACCTGAATGCGGAAGCCACCGCCTCCACCGTCGCCCCCTACCCCTTTCTCCTGGACGTCAAAGCCCAGGATTCCGAAATCGAAACCGTCAAATTAACGGGCACCATGAAGGCAACCGGCGAAGCGGCCAACTGGAAACAAAGCGAAGCCACCTTGCGCGCCGAAGCGATTTCCATGCTCGTCGAGGGCCAGAAGGTGCGTACCGAAGGCGTCCTGGAGGCGACCTACAAACGCGGCGAGATCACCCTAAAACCGGCCACCTTTATCGGTCCCGGTACGCGCATCACCGCCGAAGGCCAAGCGCCGGGGCTTATGAAAATCGACGGCGAAGTGAACCTGGCGACGGCGCACAAAGCCTTCCGCCCCTCATCCGAAGAAGCTGCCGCCGGCGAGCTGAAATTGTCCGGAACCGTCAAGAGCACGCTCCAAGCCGGGCGTTACTCGCTCGACCCCCAAGTCACCTTCTCCCTCACCGACGGCTTCTACTACAACGCCGCCATCTCCCCCATCACGGGCGCGAAGTTGCAGGCGCGCCTGGGCGACGGCGACCTCCGCATCGAGACGCTCGAAGCCCTTTGGGCCAATGCAAACATCGCGGGCAAGGCCGCCCTTCCCCTCGGCCTGCTCCCCGCCAACCTGCCGTTCGATTTTGCGCGAAAAGGCGGAGCGGCCAGCGCCGAACTCTCCGTCAAAGAACTGAAATTCGCCCATCTCGAAGGCGTCCCGGAAATGGTCGGCGGTCAAACTTCCTTCACCGCTTCCCTCGAAGCCGCGCGGCCGGAATTGGAAGCCGTCAAGGGCACCGTCAAGTTCGATGAACTGCTGATCCAAGCTGGAAAATTTCAATTGGCGCAAGAAGGCCAATCGCTGTTGAACGTCGACTCGGGCACGGTGCAAGTGGCCCAGTTCACCCTCGCCGGCCAAGGCGCGAAGGTCCACGCCGAAGGCACCGCCCAGTTTACCGGCGCCCAGGCCCTCCAGCTCAAAGTGGATTCGAATCTGGATATGGCCGTCCTCTCCGCTTTCACGGATACCGTCCGCGCTCAGGGTGCCACCGTCGTTGCCCTAGCTATCGGCGGCACGGTGAAGGCCCCCTTGGGCACTGGCTATCTGCAAGTCACCGACGCCGATCTGAGCGTCACCTCGCCCCGCGTCCAGGCCGAAAAGGTGAACCTTCGCCTCGATATTGCGGGCGAACGCGTCGTGCTCAGCCGGCTCTCCGGCACCCTGAACGGGGGAACTCTCGCCGGCTCCGGCGGCTTCTCTCTAAATGGAAACGACGTCGATTTGAAGCTCGCTTCGAAGGGCGTCTACCTCGATTTCCCCGCCAACCTGAAGACGCTTTCGAACGCCGATCTCTCCCTCCGATCGGTCGGCAAACGGCTGCTCCTGGGCGGGAATGTCACCATCATCGAAGGCAGCTACACCGAGCCCTTGAACCTGGATCAAGGCCTGCTGAACGTCCTGAACACGCCCCCAAATGTTGACGTCGGCGAAGACCGTTTGCCGCTGCTCGAACGCCTCGACTACGGCATCGCCATTAAAACGGAGAATCCGCTCGTCGTCGACAACAATCTCGCCAAGGCCGAGATCGTCATGAACGCGCGCCTCACCGGCAACTACTACCGCCCCGGCCTCGTCGGCCGCGTCACCATCGATGAAGGTGGCGAACTCAATCTGAACGAGAGGAAATACCTCGTCGACCGCGGCGTGTTGACCTTCACCGACGAGAACCGCATCGAACCCTCGTTCGATATCATTGCCAAAACACAGGCGTCAGGCTACGACGTCACCCTCTCCCTGCAAGGCTCGGGCAAGGAACGCCAGACCACCCTTACCTCCGATCCCGCGCTGCCAGAACCCGACATCGCCGCCGTCCTGCTCACCGGGCGCACGCTCGACGAACTCCAAGGCCAGGAGCTGGATGTCGCCAAGGAGCAAGTGCTCTCCTACGTCACCGGCCGCGTCGGCGGATCTCTCGGCCGCGGGCTCGAACGCGCGACCGGCCTCTCCCAAGTTCGCATCGAGCCGAACCTCATCGCCAACGAGTCGGACCCCTCGGCCCGCTTAACCGTCGGCCAAAATCTGACCCGACGACTGAGCCTGATCTATTCCATGAATCTCACCGATTCCGGCGATCAAATTCTAGTCGGCCAGTACGACATCTCGAAGCGCTTCCGCACCCGCGCGCTGAAACAATCCGACAACTCCTACCGCTTCGATTTCTCTCGCAAACAGGAGTTCGGCGGAACCCCGCCGGAGCCGTCGACGACCGCCGAGCGGGAGAAAAAAAAGATCGGGCAAGTTGCCTTCAGCGGAACGCAAATCTTCACTAAGGAACAGCTTGCGAAGTGGTTGGCGGCTCGCCAAGGAAAAACCTACGATTTCTTCAAAGTCCGCCGCGGAGTCGAACGCATCACCAACAAGTACGCCGACGCCGGTCATCTGGAAGCCCGCGTTCGCCTCAACCGCGAGACGAAAGACGCTCAGGTCGACCTCGATCTGAACGTTGAAGCGGGCCCCAAAGTGGACTTCGTTTACGAAGGCTTCAAACCCATCGCGGCCCTGCGGAAGAGCATTCGCAAGCAATGGCTCGCTGGCGTTTTCGACGCCCAACGGGCCGACGACGCGGCCACCATTCTGCGCGAGGACCTGGCCCGCCGGGGCTACCTCGCCGCCAAGGTCGACTACACCATCGAAATCCCCGAACCCGGCCGCAAACGGGTCGTCTTCGATGTTCAGACCGGGGATAAGTTCGACACGCCCAAGCTCGCCTTTGCCGGAGCTAAAGGAATCGAAGAGAAGGAACTCCGCAACCTGCTCCGAGACCAAAAGCTGACCCTGGCGGCTCTCTCTCGACCCCAGCCCGCCATCGATCTGTTGACCCGCCACTACCGGGACCGCGGCTACCTCGACGTGAAAATCGCCAAACCCGAAGTCGTGCTGAAGGCTCCCACCCGCGCCGCCACCATCATCTATCCCATCGTCGAAGGTCCGCTCTACGAAGTCGGCAATCTGAAATTTTCCGGCACCCAAGCCTACAGGCCGGAAGAGCTGCTCCGTGCCGTCACCCTCGTTGAAGGCTACGACTATCTCCGCGAACTGCGCGAAGAGACGCTCGCCAATCTTCTCGAACTCTACTCCCGCAAAGGCTACAACGACGCCGACGTCACCTACACTTTGGATCGGCGCCCGGCCACCGGCAAGGTCGATCTCAACTTCCAAATCACCGAAGGCCCCCAAAGCGTCGTCGATTCGATCAACGTAACCGGGAACGACCACACCTCCCAGCGCCTGATTCGAAGCCAGATCGAACTGAAGCCCGGCGATCCCCTGGACCCGCAAATCCTCAGTCACTCCCGCCGCAACCTCTACACAACCGGTGCCTACTCGCTGATCGATATGCAGCGAAATCCTCTCGATCCCATCGGCGGACGAAAGCCCATCTCCCTCGACGTCAACGTCCGCGAAGTACGTCCCTTCCAAGTCAACTACGGCGGCTATTTCGATACCGAACGCGGGCCGGGTGGCATCGCCGATTTCTCCAACCGAAATTCGCTTGGCTCGGCCCGCGTCATCGGCGTCCGCACTCGCTACGACGCCGATCTCCAGGAAGCGCGCACCTATTTCACCCAACCCCTCTTGAAGCGGTTCCCCCTTCGGACCACCGCCTCGGCTTTTGTCCGCCGCGAAGTCCGCGAAGGGTTCAACACCGACCGCGTCGGCTTCTCCGTCCTCCAGGAATCGCGCTTCGGCAAGGCGTGGATTCTGAACTACGGCTATCGACTGGAGCGCACCCACACCTACGACCGCGGCCCCGACCCCATCTTCGATCTCACCCTGCGCGTGGCCCCGTTCACGGTCGCCCTCTCCCGCGATACCCGCGACGACCTCCTCGATGCCACCCGCGGCAGCTTCCAATCCCACGCCGTCGAGTACGCGCCCACCTTCTCCGGTAGCGAACTGAACTTCGCGAAATACTTCGGCCAATATTTCCGCTACTTCGCCTTCGATAAGCCCGCCCTCCTCCCGATGCAGAAAGGCGTCCGCAAAAGCCGTCTCGTCTTCGCTACCGGCGTCCGCGTCGGCCTCGCCGGCGGCCTCAACGGCCAGGATCTGATCCCCGGCAAAAGCGCGACGAACCGCGTCAGCCTCGGCGAACGATTCTTCGCCGGCGGCGGCACCACCATCCGAGGCTTCGCCCAGGACGGCGTCGGCCCCCGTCAATTTGACGCCATATCGCCAACCGGCGGCGATGCGCTCTTCATTCTGAATAACGAACTCCGCTTCCCGTTGAAGGGTATCTTCGACGGAGTCAGCTTCCTCGACGTCGGCAACGTGTACGACAAGATCAACGATTTCCGGCCGTGGACCGTCCGCAAGGCCGCTGGCTTCGGGATCCGCGTTCGGACCCCCTATTTCCTCATCCGTCTTGACTATGGAATCAAGCTGGACCGCAAACCGGGCGAGCCCTTGGGCCGACCGTTCTTCAGTATCGGCCAAGCCTTCTAGAGTGGCCCTCCACATGCACTCAGACTTACGAGGACCTCGGAATGAAAACTCTTCTTGTAATTGCTTGCGCCTTCGCGAACTTCGCCCTCGCCGAAGTAACGGTCGAGCTGAAAAACGCGCAGGGACAAAGCGTGGGCACTGTGAAAATCTCACCCGTTAGTGAGACTGTCGAAATGGGCGTCAGGTTCGATTTCGACCTAAAGAATCTCCCGCCCGGCGTGCACGCTGTTCACATTCACGCGGTAGGCAAATGCGACGCGCCCGGGTTCACTACCGCCGGCGGGCACTTCAATCCGGAGCACAAGCAGCACGGCACCGAAAACCCGGCCGGCTCCCACGCCGGAGACTTGAAAAATATCACCGCTGATTCCGAAGGCAGAGTGACCGCCACCCTGACCGCCACAAAGGTCTCGCACAAAGGCGATAAGGACTCGATCTTCTCCGCCCAAGGCACCGCGCTGGTCGTTCACGCCAAAGCGGATGATTATAAATCCGATCCCGCCGGTAACGCCGGAGATCGCATCGCCTGTGGAGTAATTAAGCAGTAGCCTAGAAGCTACTCATGGCTTCTTTGCGCATCGCCCTCGCCGGGGAAGCCATCGCCTGGGCGGCCTCCGTCGGCGCAGGCCTCATCTGCTTCCCCGGCTATCGCGCCCTTAATCGAGCCGTCCCACCCCCGGACGCCACTTTCCTCGGCCACGCCCACGCCATTCTCGCCCCTGCCGCCGCCCGCGAGAACATCACCGTGATCCTCGGCACCGAACGCCTCGTCGAAACCTCCCTCCGCGCCACCGCCCTGGTCATCAACCCCCACCCCCGGCACCGACCGTCGTATCTTCGAAGTCGATCCCCTTACCTTGGGCATCGCCATCTGCCACGAAGGCTGGCGCTACCCGGAAACCGTCCGCTGGGCCGCCCGCCGACGGGCCCAAATGGTGTTCCATTCCCACTTCCATGAAGCCGAGCCCGGCAGCTACCAGCCCACCACCTTCGCCCACCACGATAACTCCTTCCACGAAAAAGCCGCCCTCTGCCGCGCCGCCGAAAACACCTGCTACTTGGCCACCGTCAACTACGCCAGCCCCGGCTCACCCACCACCTCCGCCGTCGTTGACCCCAACGGCCAACTCGTCGCCTACCAACCTTACGGCCAGCCCGGCCTCCTCCTCACCGGCCTCCTCGCGCGCCGCTACAAAGTCTACTGACTTACTCAATCTTCATCTTCCCCGCCACAAACTCCCGCTCAATCCGCGGCGCACTCTCCATCCATTCTTCTAACTTCCACTCAGCCGGGTCGAACTCCGGCGTCCACTTCTCCCCTTCCGTCAGCCTGCAATCAATCGACGTAAAGAAGTAGAACTTACTCTTGTCGGGATCCCCTCCGATTGCTTTGCTCCAAGTTACCGGCACGGTCGCGCTCGGCCAATCCACCTGCCCCTTCCCCGGCTTACTCGCGTTCGATGCCCGCCAAGTCTCCCATTGGTCTCCTCTCCATCGCAGCCAACTCAGCTCCGCCCGCGCCTCGTATGCAGGCGAATCCATCACCCGCTCCCCCAGCCGTCGCCCAATCATCAGTTTGTCATCCCACAACTCATAAACCCATCCGTCCTTCGTCTTCACCTCATCCTGTGCCCCCACCGGCCCCAGTCCCCGCTTGGCCAAAATCGCATTCGCGTACGCAATCTCCTTCGCTCGACTCGCCGCCGCCACCCCAGCCCAATTCCCCACCTCCCCAAAATACGTCCCCCGCTTCGCCGTAAAGTTCATTGAGGAATACAACTTGTCCTGTAACTCCTTCAATTTGTCGTGCGGAATCTTCTTCGTATAAACCCGCGCCACCAACGCCACTTTCTGCCTTCGGTCCACCGACCGCGAAAAGATCACCTTCCGCGGATCATGAGCCGTGCTGATCTGATAACTCCCCTCGGAAATCCAAGTCTCCCGCTCTCCCTGCTTGTAACTCCCAAACTCTGGAAACCGCTGCGAATAGCGTTTCACCTGTTCGAGCGCCCAAGCCATCCCGCTCTCGAGATCGGCCACTGACGCCTCCGGCGCGCCCACCACCACCCAAGCCTCCACTTCCTGTGGATTCCCGGCGCCCCACCACCAAGCCTGCGTCTTCACAAACGGAAACGCCGCCCACGTTGGCCGCCGCTCCGCCTCCCGCGACGCCCAGTCTCCTGGTAGATTTGCCGTCGCGATCCCGTCCAGGTCGTGCCCCTTGGCCGACGACGATCCGCCGAAGAAGAACAGGCCCATCACCACAGCGCAAAGCGTCAGCAAAATTCCAGCCATCATCGCGAAAAAGTCTCCTAAGTCTCACCGGCGGATTCGTCTCCCTTTTTCGATCAGACCGATGATCTGCTACTCTTCAAAAACGAACCCAACTAAAGCCATCGCCGCCTTCCGAGCCACCCTCGCCGCTGATCCCGGCCCCTGGCTGCTCATCAAAGCCGCTCGCGCCCTCGAAGTCGCCATCGGGCCTGAACTCGCCTACCCCTACTGGTTGGAACTCCTAAACCACAGTTCGCCCCAGGTCGTCGCCCAAGCCGTCCTCTCGGTCACCCATCCCCGCTACTGCCAACCTCTCCTCGAAATCCTGGCTCACCGCCCCGAACTCTCCATCCGCATCAAAGCCATCCGCTCCCTCGGCCGCATCCAGGACTCCGCCACACTCCCCTCCCTCGCCGCCTGCCTCGACGACCCCGAACTTCGCCCCCACACCGTCCAGGCGCTAGGCGACCTCGGCGACCCCCGCGCCCGTCCCTATCTCGAAGCCTGGCGCGACGACCTAACCGATGCCTGGACCGAAGACAACCACGGCCCCATGCTCCGCGTCCGCGAACTCGTCCTTGGTGCCCTCGCCCGCCTCGCCTAATCCCGTTCCCGAACCGCCACCCCGGTAACTTTCACCCTGCCCCCATAGGGCAGCGCGGCCGCTTGATAAACCGTCCGCGCCGGCCGCCGTCCCTCCGCGAACAGGCTCTTATAAACCTCGTTCACCGCCCCCAACTCCGACAAGTCCACCAAAGCGATATCCACAAACACGATGTCCTCCACCGAAAACCCCGCCGCCTTCACCGCCGCAAACAGATTTCCAAACGCCCGCCTCGCCTCTTCGCCAATCGTCCCCGCCACGTACTGCCCCGCCGCGTCGATCGATAGCTGCCCACTCAAATAGCAGGTGTTATCCACCACCACGGCATGGCTAATCGGCGAGGCCCACTGCGGCAGCCCCTCGCCTTCGGTCACAAACTTTCTCATTCTCCGGTCCGCGTATACTTCGTCTCCACCGCCAAAGCCTCTTCCCCTTCCGGCGTCACGTTAAACGCCGTAATGGCCAAGTGCTCCGCATCGACCAAATCGAACACCGTCCTCCATCCCCAACGCGGCTGATCCAGCGCTACGTCCCATTTCCCCATCACTGAGAATCCCCGCTCGGTCCCTTCCCCTTCGGAAAACAGAATCGCGTCGTCCATGTGGAAATCGTCCACCCACGAAGTCTGAAACACTGCCGTCACGGAGTTATATGCAATCAACACCTCCCCATGCCGAGGCCTGCCCTGCATCGTTCCTACCGATACATGTCGAACGAACCGTCCGCCCAGCACCGGGGCGATCGTCCCCTTCACCTTTGACTCATCCGCCAACTTGCCCGGCTCAAACCAAGTCCGGCTGCTCCCTTCCCAGGAACCCAATAACTGTCTTAAGTATTCTTTTTCCATATTCCAGTCACTCTAACAAACCCCGTAACCAATCCGTATCCCCGTAGTCATCGCCCGCCAACATGAACATGCAAGACTCCGTAAGTGCCGTCTACCCGCCTTCTCCTCTGCCTCCTCCTGCTCCTCCCCGCTACCTACGCCCAACGCACCACCGCCAACCTCTACGGCATCGTTCAGGACTCCTCCTCCGCCACCGTCGCCAACGCCGCCATCCGCCTGACAAACGAACAGACCGCCGCCACCCTCGAATCGAAATCCAACGAACACGGCGAGTTTACTCTCTCCTTCCTTCCTCCCGGTCTCTACACCCTCGAAGCCGCCGCTCCCGGCTTCAAGTCCTTCCGCAAAACCACCATCCGCCTCGAATCCGCCCAACAAACCCGCTTCCCCATCGCACTCGAGATCGGCACCAGCGTCGAACAGGTCACCGTAACCGCCGACGCCGCTCTCCTCCAAGACGCCTCCCCCACCCTCAACGACCGCCTCTCCCGCCTCCAAATTGCTGAACTTCCCCAATCCCGCCGCGACTTCACCCAACTCCTCATCCTCCAACCCGGCATCCGCTCCTCCGGCTCCGGTCTCTTCTCCTTCAATGGGCTCGCCTCCGGCGGTTCCAATGTCACCGTCGACGGGGTCGACGGGGCCGGCGACATCGAAACCTCCTCCACCGGAATGTTCAATGCCTTCAACTTCATCAATGTCCTCTCCCAGGAAGCCATCTCGGAAGTCAACACTTCGAAAGGCGTCTACTCCGCCGACACCGCCCGCACCTTCGGCGGCAACATCAATCTCATCACCCGCGGCGGCACCAACCAATTTCACGGTTCCCTTTTCGAAAACTGGCAAAACGACATTCTGAACTCCCGCTACTCCCTCCTCGCCGCCAACCAAACAAAACCTGCTGTCCGCTTTAATCAGTTCGGCGGCTCCTTCGGCGGGCCTATCGTTAAATGATCGTCCACAGGAAAAACGGGACCCCCACCCGTTTCAACGCAATCACCAGCCACCGGTTCCCCGAAAGCTCCCACAGCTTCTCATGGAAAGCCAGGTCTTCCCGTGCACACGTCCCCAAATCCTCCCCAAACGAAGCCACCAGCCGGATAGCCAACGCTTCCATCTCCGCAATATCCTCCGGCGTGGCCCTACTTTTCGCCAGTTCCAGTGCCAGCGCCTCCAACGGAAACCGCACCTTCGCCATCCCCCGCCTATCCTCCGGCCCGAGTGTCAGAATGGAGAAACCGCGATTCTGGTTGTGCACAACCAGCCCCTCTTGTTCCAGGATCAGCAAGGCTTCTCGCACCGGTCCCCGGCTCACTCCCAGTTGGGCAGTACTGCCCATCACCTCCTCCAATCCCGAGGCCGATACCTGCGGTTACACGGACCTGGTGGCCCTGGATCGCAATAGCTTCCTCATCGTCTACTCCTGGTTTCTGAAGCCGGATCAAGACGGCAAAACAAGGAAAGCGATCCTCACCCGGCGAATCCGCGTCACCCTAACATCCTCCCTAACGAAGTAGCGACTGGCCGATGTATTACTGTAGAGAACGATGAAACGGCTGATCTTGTTCTTGTGCTGTTTGGGGCTGCAAGCGCAGTCGCCCTATCCATGGCTGGAGGCGATCGCCCAGCGTCAGTTGGCGGCGCGCCGGGAGGCAGTCGGGCGGTTGCGGACGCCGGACGAGATCCGGGCCCATGGCCGGGAGGTCCGCCAAAAATTACTCCATTGGATGGGCGGTTTGCCAACGGCTAAAACGCCGCTGAATGTCACCCGCACCGGGACGATCGAACACGCCGACTACCGGGTCGAAAAGATTCGGTTTGAATCGCAGCCGAAGTTCTTCGTGACGGCGAATCTGTATATCCCGAAGGGCGGTAAGGGGCCGTTTCCAGCCGTAGTCCAGCCAACGGGGCATAGCTTAACCGCCAAGGCCAGGGAGCTCTATCAGAGCCTCTCGATCGGCTTGGTGAAGTACGGGTTTGTGGTGCTGACCTACGACCCTTTGGGGCAGGGCGAGCGGCGGATCTTCTTTGATCGGGAGCTCGGGGATTCGAAAGTGGGGGGGACCACGGTGGAGCATCAGATGGTCGGGGTGCAGGCACTATTGGGCGGGGAGAGCTTGGCTCGCCAGATGGTCTGGGACGGGGTCCGGGCGATTGATCTGTTGCAGGGGTTGAGCGAGGTGGACGGGGAGAAGATCGGCGTCGCGGGGTGTTCGGGGGGCGGGACGCTGACGGCGTATCTGGCGGCGGTGGATGATCGGGTAAAGGTGGCGGCCCCGGCCTGCTATATCTCCTCTTGGGAGGAGCAGTTGGCCGGAACTGGCCCTCAAGATGCCGAGCAACAGTGTCCGGATCAGTTACGGGATGGGTTTGACCATGGCGACCTACTGATTGCGGCGGCTCCGAAGCCGTATTTGATCGCTTCGACGACGGAGGATTTCTTTCCGTTGGCCGGGGCGCAGCGGACTTATGAAGAGGCAAAGTTAATTTACAACCGCTTTGGGGCCGAGGATAAGATCGCCTGGTTTACTGCTCCGGGCGGCCATGGAATGCGGGCGGATACGCGGGGAGCGATTTATGGGTGGATGCGGAAGTGGTTGCAAGGTAAGCCGGGACCGGCTCCCGAGCCTCCGTTAACGGTGGAGCTGGAAGAGGATTTGCAGGTTTCGGCGACTGGGCAGGTGGGCGGGGATACGGCGAGCACGATGAACATGCGGCGGTTGGGAGCGTTGCGAGGGGCCGGCGGAGATGTCCGGGCGGTGGCGCGGTATGAGCCGTACACCGGGCCGCTGGAGATTCGGGAGGAGAAAACCGAGCGGTTCTCCTATGAGTCCGAGGCTGGGCGAAGGGTGCCAGCGGCGCTGTACCGGCCGGCCACTTCGAACGGGGGAGTGGTGTTGATGGCGGACGCGGCGGGGCGAGGGGCGGGTTCGGCAAAAGAGCTGGCGGCGGCTGGATACACGGTGTTGGCTTTGGACATCGCATTGATTGGGGAGACGGCGCACCGGGGTGGGAGTTACTCGAACGATTGGTTCGGAGCGGATAAGCCGATCTGGTTGGCCTTAATGGTGGGCAAGACGGTGACGGGGATGCGGATGTCGGATATTGTGCGAGGGCTCGATGTCTTGGCCGCGCGGGGTTTGATCGGGCCAGCGGGCGTGACGGGGTTTGCCCGGGGGAATGCGGGGGTGGCGATGTTACATGCGGCGGTGGTGGACTCTCGCTTCGGGAAGTTAGTGCTTGAGGATCTGCCGCCGACGTATCGGCGACAGGCGGCGACGCCGATTCAGCGGCAGGTGTTTGAGGTCGCCTTGCCAGGTGTCTTGCGGCAGTATGATCTGCCCGAATTGGTTAGCCGGGTGGCTCCGCGACCGGTGGTGCTCGGGAGGACGGCGGCGGCAGCGGACGAAGGGTATGGAGGCCCCCATGTCAGGGTGGTCCGGCGGCGGGAGACGGCTACGGTATGGGAAGCCTACCTGAAGTAGGTGGCCTTCGACCGCAGTCCCGAGGTCTAGCGTGAGTCGCTGCCAGCACCGAACCGCGCGCGCCGGCAAGCGGGCCCAAATAGCGACCGAACCCTTGCGAGTAACCACTAGGAGGAGGAAGAGGGAGAATCCCGTGCGAAGTAGAGAATTGTGTCGGTGAGAGCCTTAAGCTCGGGGCACGCTTCGACGGCACGCTCCAGACCGTGCTTTGACAAGATGGCCCGGGCTGTGACGGGCTTAGTATAGTTACGGTTGCCCTGGGTGAAGAGAGCGCGGATGCGGTGAGCGGGCGGTTTAGCGTGGTTGACTTTCTCTGGGGGACCGGCGGGCTTGGGCGCTTTTTTACCAGCGATTTTACAGAGATCATCCCAGTAGGGGATAAGCCAAGCTTCGAAATCCCGGAGGGCGACGTGGGCCCTAACCTTAGGGTGGTGATTGACCCAAGTGAGGATTTTCTGTTTCGCATCGTCCGCGCTGGTGAACTCAGTCCCGTGGATATCGGTAAGGACGATGACGTAGTCTGCTCCCGCGGCAAGCCATTGCTGCACTAGTCGGTGAAGCTTGTCCCCCGTTGGGATCGCTCCTCCCTGCGGCCGGATTTTGATCGAAGGCCGACTGGCGTCTGGGCCGAGGCAGAGGTAGATGAAGTCGCTCAAGGCTTTTTCAAATGCCTTTTCGGTAGCCCCTTCGGCTAGAATCGAGATCTTCATCCGTCGATATCCAACGCACCGAGGGCGCGAATCTGGTCGAGCGTGTAATCGGCGAGCCAGGATTCCAGATTCATTTCAGATCCTCTTTGGAAGATTGCGGCACCCTGTTCGTCCAGGCCGGCGGCGATGATTTCATCCGGCTGCAGGAAGCGAAGGAGCATATCGGAATGCGTGGCGACTATGAGCTGCGTATAGCGCGTCGCCTCGCGAAAGAGCCCAACGAGGAGTTCGAGCAGCTTG
>JBBRIO010000047.1:0-16056 GCA_038220855.1 Bryobacterales bacterium
GCCCTTCCTGGCCGTGCGGCAGCAACATCACCAACCCGCTCGGCTGTCCCCACTTCTGCTGGGAACAGGTGATGAACTGGTCGATCATAATCTGCGCCCCGTTGACGAAGTCGCCGAACTGAGCTTCCCACAAGACGAGACAAAGCGGATCAGCCACCGAGAACCCGAACTCGAAGCCGAGCACGGCATACTCGCTCAAACACGAATCCCAAACTTCAATCCGCGCCTGGTTCGGCGCCAGGTTCTGCATTGGGACATAGCGTTCGCCGGTTTCGGCGTCGGAGAAGACAAGATGCCGCTGGGAAAACGTACCGCGGCCGGAATCCTGGCCGCTCAGGCGCACCGGGGTCCCTTCGAGCACTAAAGTGCCGAACGCGAGCGCCTCGGCAGCGGCCCAATCGATGGTTCCACCTTCCAGGCTCTGCAAACGCCGATCCACAATCGGCTTCAGTTTGGGGTGAAGGTGGAAATCTTCCGGGAACGTGGTCGAGCCGTAAATCACCCGTTCCAGAATCGCCCGGTCGACGGCGGTCTGCGGAATCTCCCGCCGCACATCGGAATCATCGACAATCGCCAATTCCTGGAACTCATACTGTTGGGCGTTGGCTTGGCTGCGCTCCTGCGCGTCGGAAAGGCGTTGGGTGATCGCCTTCTTCATCCGCTCAATCTCGTCGCCCGAAAGCACTTTGTCCCGAATCAAGCGTTCGGAGAACAACGTCGCGACCGAGGGCTGCTGCCGGATCTTGCGGTACATGATCGGCTGCGTGTAGCTCGGTTCGTCGCCCTCGTTATGACCGTGGCGACGGTAGCAGACCATGTCGATCACAACGTCTTTTTTGAACTGTTGCCGGAAGTCGAACGCCAACTGGGCTACCCGAATACAGGCCTCGGGGTCATCGCCGTTTACATGGAAAATCGGCGCGTCGACAATCCGGGCCACGTCCGTGCAGTACAGCGAACTTCGGCAGGACTCGGGTTGCGCGGTAAAGCCGATCTGGTTGTTGATCACCAGATGCAGGGTGCCGCCAGTCTTGTAGCCTTCGAGTTGCGACATGTTCAGCGTTTCCGCCACAACGCCCTGGCCGATGAAAGCCGCGTCGCCGTGTATGAGTAGCGGAATCACCCGCTCCCGCTTCACATCGCCCAAACGATCCTGCTTCGGCCGCACAACGCCTTCCACCACCGGGTTAACGGCTTCCAGGTGCGACGGATTAGGCGCGACGCTCACGACGATCTCGCGACCGGACGGCGACCGGCGAACGCCACTCGCGCCGAGGTGATACTTCACGTCGCCGGACCCCTGCATTGAACCTTCGTACGGATTGCCATCAAATTCGCTGAAAATCATCTCCGGCTTCTTGCCGATGATGTTGGTCAGAATGTTCAAACGCCCGCGGTGCGCCATGCCGATCACGATCTCGTGAACGCCGTGGTCAGCCGCCCGGGTGACGAACTCGTCCAGGATGGCTACGGTCGATTCGCCGCCTTCCAGCGAGAAACGCTTGTGGCCGACGAACCGGTTCCCCAGAAACTGCTCGAACCCTTCCGCCTCCAGAACCCGCTCCAGCGCCCGCAACCGGTCCGCCTCGCTCAGCGGCCAGTTGTTGGCCTGCGGTTCCATCCGCTGTTGAAGCCACGTCTTCTGCTCAGGTGACTGGATGTACATGTACTCGCAGCCGATTTTGCCGCAGTAGGTCTGCCGCATCTTTTCGAGCAGTTCGCGTAGGGTGGCCACGATATGGCCGGCCCCTTCGCCCAGGGAGGTCCCCAGAGACCCCGTCACGAATTCGCGGTCCAAATCCCAAATCGTCAGGCCGTAGTGCGCTGGATCGAGTTCCGGGTGGTAGTGAATCTCAGAGCCGAGCGGATCAAGATCCGCAATCAGATGCCCTCGCATCCGATAGGCGTTGATCAACTGCAGAACCGAGCTCTCCTTGCCAACTTCCACTTGGCGGAAGCCACCGGCCGGACGCGACATCGCCGTTCGATCCGCTTCCCACTTTACGGGCTGGTGGGGCATGCGCAGATCCTGGAAGATCTCGTTGTAGAAATTATCTTCGCCCTGCAGCAATCCTTGCAGCTTGCCCAGGAACGCGCCGCTTTCGGCCCCTTGAATGATCCGATGGTCGTAAGTGCAGGTGACCATCATCACCTTGCCGATGCCGAGCATGGCCCGCATCTCTTCAGTCACGCCCTGGTACTCGGCGGGGAAATCAATCGCACCGGTGGCGATAATGCAGCCCTGGCCCGGCATCAATCGCGGAATCGAACCGACCGTGCCGACCGTGCCGGGGTTGGTCAACGAAATCGACGTCCCCTGGAAATCGGCTACGACAAGCTTGCCCTTACGGCCGCGCTGCACGAGATCGTCAAAGCCCTTCAAATACTGCGAAAAAGTCAGCGCGCCGGCATTCTTGATGCTTGGCACCACCAGCGCCCGTCCGCCGTCCCGCGACGCCAGATCGATCGCCAAACCGATATTGATATTGTGGCGAACGATTTTGAATAGGTCCTTGCCTTGCTCGGCATACGCGCAGTTCAGGGCCGGGTTCGTCTGCAGCGCCTTTACGATCGCCCATCCGATGATGTGCGTGTAGGAGATCTTCGAGTGGCCCAACAACGAGCGGTGCTGGTTGATGATGCGCCGGTTCTCGTCGATCACCTTCACCGGGATCGACCGCTGGCTGGTCGCCGTCGGGATCGCCAGCGACAGCGTCATGTTCTCGGCCAGCCGTGCCGGGGCTCCGCGCAACGGGACCAACTGTTCTGACGAATCCACCGGCTTGCTCGGGGCTGGCTTGGTCTCCACTGCCGTTGACGGGGCCGGGGGCGCAGCCGTTGGCGGTGGCGTTGGCGGGGGGGGGGGCGTTGGCGGAGGATGAGGAGGAGGCGGCGGCGGTGGCGGCGCTGCTGCTGCGGACGCTACGTGTCCATTCCCTTTATCCGCCGCGAACTGGCTCTGCCAGGTCTCGTCCACGAATGTGTGGTTGTTCTTATACTGCTGAAAAAGCTCTTCTTCGAGCCAACTATTGACGTCGATCTTTATACTTTCCGACATGGATGTGCTGCCGCGGCGCAATGCGGCGTTTAACTTTCATGATAACCGCATTACCACCTTCGCTGTTACCCAGTCCGTCCACAAAGCGGTCTCGCCGCTCGAAATCAACGGCGTCCCGTCCAGAATGCAGTCGGCAAAATGTTCAATCAGCGGATAGTGCAGGTTCGCATGGGGCGGTAAATCCTCCGATCCGCCCGGCCAAACTAAGCGTCCGCTGTTCAGGGAGGACATCTCAATCGCTCCGTCCGTACCGATGATCCGGAACTCATCCCGATCCACCCGGCTATGCCAGCGGACGTCTACCGTCCCGCGGATCCCGCCAGCGTATTCCACCAGAACGGTCGCGTTGTCTTCGACGGCGTAGTGGTGCACCGCGTTCGAAACGAAGCCAGTGGCCCGGGTCGGATTGCCGAAAAGAAAGTTCATCGCGTCGATGCGATGCGAGGCGATATCGTACAGTGGACCGCCGCCGGCCAGGGCCGGGTCGAAGCGCCAGTAGTCCGCCTCAATGCCGGGCGGCACCCAGCTATGCGAGTTTGCCTCACACAGCACCGGTTGGCCAATCGCACCGGCTTGCACCAAGGCCTTCGCCCGCTGCAGCTTCGGATAAAGGCGCCGATAGTAGGCGACGCCGAACAAGCGCCCACTATCGCGCGCACAGCTCACCATATCCATCGCCTCCGGATAGTTCATCGCCATCGGCTTTTCGCACAGCACGTGACGGCCGGCCTGCAGCGCCGCGGTCGCTTCGGGGGCGTGCAAGGCGACGGGCGTTCCCACGTAGACCGCGTCGATTTCCTTATCCCGCAAGGCGACTTCGAGCGAAGGGTAGACGTTGCAGGCGTACGGTGCCGCCTTCTCCGGAGACCGAGTCACGATTCCCCGCAGCTTGCTCCGCTCGTGAGCCAGAATCGCCGGCAATACGCGTTTCTTCGTGATGTCGCCGACCCCGATGACTAGCCAGTTAACCATCTTGCCCATGTTTGTTATTGTCTACTGATGAGCTCCCATTTAGGAATTAAACCCGAAGATCACGTTGTTCTTGAGTTGGTCGCCACCGAGGAACCGACCGGAGCCTGGCAGCGCAATTTTCCGGACGCCGCCACCCAGTTCCCTTTCCTGGTTCCGGAAGGCCGGTATCTAGTCATCACCGACGTCGACTGGCAGTTTCAACTCGCCGAAGACCCTCAACCGCAGAACGTCACCTTTCGTCTCTTCGTCGCCCCGCTCGACGATCTCACGAATAGCTATCGCGTTCTCAACTCCACCACGATGCTCGACGACATGGGCTACGGTGGACGATCGGAAGCCATGACGACTGGCTTCGTTGTCGCCGAATCCGCCACCATCGTTTGGGATAGCATCCCGGCGACCGAGCAAGTTGTTCACATCCAGCTCCGCGGGTACCTGGTCGATCGGCAATGACCTGGGCCCACCGCCTGATTGAAGCGGATTGGCTCGACACTGGCCCAGCGGACCCCATCCCCTGGGCCGATGCCGCCGAACTCACCCCGCGCCTGGATCGCGCTCGTGCTCTCGGCTACTCGCACCTCCTCGTCTACGGTGACCGCGAGCACTACGCGAATCTGCTCTGGGCCACCGGCTTCGACCCGCGCTTCGAAGAGGCGCTTCTCATTCTGGGCGCCGTCGGTACGCCGCTGCTGCTCGTCGGCAACGAGTGCGAGGGCTACCTCCGCATCAGTGGGCTCTACAAGGCTGACCTCCTACGCGGCGAGGTCTATCCGCCGTTTTCGTTGATGGACCAGCCTCGCGGGCACGGTCGTGACCTCCGCACGATTCTGGTCGCCGAAGGACTCACCGCCCAATCCCACATCGGCGTCGTGGGGTGGAAGGATTACGACCGGCCGACCCAGTCCGATCTGCCGTCCTACCTCGTCGACCTCCTCCGCGAGTTCGCCCCGGTCGAAAACGCGACCCGCGCCTTCACCCGGCTACGCGCCCAGGCCTCCCCGTGGGAAATCGCTTTCTTTGAGTATTCGAACGTCGCCGCCTCTGATGCGATGCGCCGCATTTTGTTCGGCGTGCGCGAGGGCCTGACGGATCATCAGCTCGCCCAACAGGCTGGCTACAAAGGCTTGCCGATGGCCTGCCACTGGACGGTGAAGACCGGCCCCAGCCGCGTCAGTTTGGCCAGCGCCAGCGGCAATATCGTCCGCCGCGGGGAGTTCTTCTCCGCCAACGTCAGCTATTGGGGCAGCAACTGCTGCCGTTGCGGTTGGCTCGCCTCGGACGCTTCGGACGCCCCCGCCGGCTATGTCGACGATTTCGCCGGCCCCTACGTCGCCGCCATGGCCGCGTGGTTCGAGCACCTCACCCTGGGACGCCGGGGAGGAGAGATCGTCGAACTCATCAACCGCCTCCTGCCTTTTTATCGCTTCGGCATCTTCCTGAACCCCGGCCATCTGATCAGCTACGACGAATGGCCCGGCTCACCCATCTACGCCGACTCCTCGGAGCCGCTCGTTAGCGGTATGGTTTTCCAGTCCGACGTCATCCCGTCGTCGCCAATTTATTCCTCCACCCGCATGGAAGATAGCTTCGCGTTGGCCGACGCCGCACTCCGCGCCTCGCTGGCCGAACAGTACCCGGCTACCTACGCCCGGATCGAGCTACGACGTCAGTACATGACCGAAACGCTGGGGTTCGTTTTGCCGCCGGAGGTTCTCCCGCTGGCTGACCTCTGCGGCATTGTCCCGCCCTACCTGTTTGAGCCCAACACGGTGATCGCCCCTACTCAACAAACATCCGCGCCACCCGCGAACTGATCCCGCAGAGCACCGCATAGGAGATCGTCCCGGCCGTCCGCGCAATCTGCTGGGCATCAATCTCGCCGCCCAGCAGCGTCACCGGATCGCCCGGCTTCAACCCCGCGACGCCCGTCACGTCGATCGTCGTCACGTCCATCGAGACGGCTCCAATCACGGGACAAATCTGCTCGCCCACCATCACTTTCCCCCGATTCGACAGCCGATGCGGATAGCCATCGGCATAACCCGCCGCCAGCACGGCAATCCGGATCGGCGCCGCCGCCCGGTAAATCGCTCCATAGCCTACCGGCGCGCCTGCCGGAATATCCTTTACTTCGAGCACACACGTCTTCCAGGTCAACGCCGGCGTCACGTTCAACAACCGTTCCGGAGCCGCACCCTTCGCGGGCGAGATATAGCCGTAAATTGCGTGGCCGGGTCGCACCATGTTGCCCCACGCCGGCCGCCGCCCATAGGCGATTGGAATCGTGCTCGATAAGTGGACGTACGCCGGTCGCAACCCCGTAGCTGTCAGCAGATCAAAGAAGTATTGGGTTTGCTCGTCCGTCTGGGCTGATCCGTAGTCGCCGGCCGACGCGAAATGCGTCATCAGCCCTTCAAACTGCGCCGTTCGGCATTCCCCCACCGCCTCGGCCACTGCAGATGCCTCGGCCCGCGTCCCCAGCCGGCCCATGCCGCTGTCAATTTTCACGTGAAAAGCGACCGCTTGCCCGCGTCGAGCCGCCAGCCGCTCGAGTTCGGCAATTTCGCCCAACTCGTGAATGGCCGGGGTCAACCGGTAGTCGAAATAAGCCTCGCGGCTAGCGGGCAGGAAATCGGCCATCACGAGAATCCGCGTCTGAATTCCGGCATCCCGCAAGGCCGCGCCTTCCTGGACGTTGCTCACCGCCAGCCAGCGCGCCCCGGCGCGTTCAAGCGATCGCGCTACCGCCACCGCCCCATGCCGATACGCGTCGGCCTTCACGACGGGCATTACCGTCACTTCCTGGCCCACTACCGCCCGCACCGCGCGGAAGTTACCCGCGATCTGCCCCAACGAAACTTCTAACCATGATCGATGCATAGCTCCTCAAAGAGTGCCACATACTCGTCCGTCACCGCGTCCCAACTATAGCGATCCTGCACCCGCTCCACCGCCGCCGCCCGCAGTCGCTCCTGCTCCTCCGCGGGTAGTTCCAACGCCTGCCGCATCACCTCCGCCAAGTTGGCCACCGTGAACGGCAGCCCGGCCCCTCCAGCTACTTCCCGGTTCTCCTCGGTATCGAGATAGAGCACCAGCGCGCCCCGGCCCATCGCCTCAATCAAGGCCGGATGGGTCCCCCCCACCTCCGTCGCGTGGATGTAGGCAAAGCAAAACGAACCCAGCTCTTTATAGCCTTGGCCATAGATCGCGCCGGGCATTACGATCCGCTGATCCGTCGTCTGTCGGACCCGTGCAATGTAGTCATCGGCGTAGGGAGCGTCGCCGATCAAAGCCAGCCGCAGGTCCGTCGCAACCTGTTCGAAGGCCTCCCGGACGACCAGCCCATTGTTTTCCGGCTCCATCCGGCTGACGTAGAGAAAGTAGCGTTCCCTCTCCAGCCCCAGTTGGTCCAGGGCGGCCCGGGTATCGACCTTGCCCATCTCGGCCCCGTAGGCAATAAACGTCGTTTCCGCGTTGTACTCTTCGCGATAGTAAGCGCGTATTGCGATGGCATCGGAAACCGCCCGCGTCGGGCAGAACGTCGAAAGCCACTCGGATATGCGGTACCAGGCTTTGGCCAACCGGTTCCACTTCTTGCGTTTCCGCTCCAACCCGTCTACGTTCAGCGCGACGGGCGTGCCTACTACCCGCGGCATCCAAGCGAAAATCGCATTGGCCGCATTGCAATACAGCGCTACGTCCTGCCGCTGAGTCAGCAAATGGAGAGTTGAAATTCCCGTATGGACGATCGTCTCCAAATACTTGTGCCGAATCGTTGGCAACGTTTGCAGGCGCATGCCCAGGTATCGGTCGCTGGTATGCTGCTCCCGGCAGTAGACCAGCACCTCGTGACCCCGATCCACCAATCGCCGACCGAGCTCCTCGGCGAAAGTTTCAAAGCCACCGTAGTTGGCAGGTACGCCCCGCGTGCCAACAATCGCAATGCGCATTCGCTACCCGCGCGCGATTTTTAGCCGTGCTTGCACCCGGGCCGGAGTCGGCTTCGGAGCCGGACGAGCCGTCGGTTGCTTCTGGAACCAGCTAGCCATGTATTCATCGGTCACCCGCCGCCGCCGCATAATCACTTCGCGCTTCGCCCAAACCCGTTTCCAGCTCTTGGCCACTTCCCAAAATGCGCGCAGCGAGGAAGTCTCGCGGGTAAAGCAACAACTGATCACTACGGCGTCGCGGAACGTAATCCAAAACCAATGCCGCCTGTACAGATCAGTGGTCATGTTCTTGATCCGCATCAGGAACCGATTCTTCACCGAATGCATGTTAATTTCGGCCGGCAGCGCCCGCCGATTCCCCGGCAATACGTTGCGGACGTGGTACGCCCGTGGATTCGGAGTATACAGACATCGCCAACCTAAAAGTTGCGCCCGCCAAGCCACGTCGGCGTCTTCCCGATAGACAAAAAAATCAGAATCGAAAAACTCGCCATCGATCGAGATGTCGTCGATCATCTCACGTCGATACAAAGCAGCCGCGGCGGTGGCGCCAAACACGTACTCAAAGTTGGAGTATTCTCCGTTGTCTACTTCCTGGCTGCCCCGATCCAAATGCCGTAGCATGGGCGTGAAATAAATACCCGTCGAGTCGACTCGCGGCTTATCCGGCAGGTCGAACGTCGCGCTAATCGTTAACAGCTTGCCACAGACCGCGCCAATCCGGGGGTGTAGATAACCGGCTTCGAGCAACTGGGAAATAAAGTTCGGCAGCAGCAGCACGTCCGGGTTAAGGGTGAGAATCCATTCTCCGCGGGACTTACCAATCGCCTGATTCTGGGCACCGGCAAACCCAAGATTCTCATCGTTGTAGAAAATCCGGCAGCGCCCCTCAAACTGCTCCAAGATGTCGATTGTGCCGTCCGTCGAATTGTTATCCACTACAACGACTTCGAGACTGGGATGCTTTTGGGTCAACACCGACTCAAGACACCGCTTAATGAAGCGACCGCTGTTGTATGTGACGATGGTGACGGAGACCAGATCTGGATAAGCCATGTAGTTGATTAATGGTTCTCTAAACTGCCAAACAACGCGCAGCGGGCTGACAATAACATCGAATCAAACTGAGCGCCGAGAACCGGCAAGCCCGACAGCAGGATAATCCCCAAGACAATCCGTACCGCCAGACCAAGGAAGACGGACGCGGCCAGGAGCCTGCCTGAAACAGGTCCGAAATGCCGAACCGCGTACCTAAGCAGACTACCATACCAGAATCGTATCCGGCAGCCATCCTGAAGTTTTTCCACAGAATGACCACCCCAGTGAAGGGCGCGTACTGAGGGTTCCAGGACGATCGTCCCCCCTCCATCGAGCAGTCGTTTGCAAAAGTCCACATCTTCAAACCAAATCGGAAAATAGCGTTCGTCGAATCCACCCAACTCCAGCCAGTCGTCTCGTCGGAAGAGAAAAAACGCCCCAGCAGGTTGTTGCACCTCTTGACGTAAAGCAAAATCGAGATCGGTACAGCGGTACAAACGGTTGAGGGGGTTGTCAGGCCAGAGTCTGTTTATTCCGAGCACTTCTAGGGCCAGAGTCGCCGGAGTCGGTAAACGCCTGACACTAAAGCCTTTTTGGGCCTCTCCGCTGGCGTCGACCAATAGCCCGGCGGCGGCATAGTGTCGATTGGCGACAGCAATGTCACATAAGGCCTCCACTGACGTCAGCAAACGGACGTCAGGATTTAACAACAACGTCAACGGAGCACTGTGCGCCCGCACCCCCTGATTAACCGCCGTCGCAAACCCTCGGTTCTCCTGGTTCCGAATCAAAATGACGTCGTCCGGGAACACCGTCCCGTCGCTCGAAGCGTTGTCGACGATCACCACCGGCACCCCAAACTGGCGACAGGAGCTAACCACCTCGGCTACGTGGGTGCCGGAATTATAGGTTACGATCACGGCGCAGACCCGGCTCATCGGCTCACCAACCGAAAGTACCAGCGCCAAAAAGTATCCATCCCGGTTGCCCACTGAAGCTCCTCAATTAGGGCGTCGTCCGTGGGGACGGGTTCAGATGCCGCAGTCGGGAACGTTGGAAATGTTGCCCGACGGCCATGCCGTCGCGCGAGCATTCGCCAAAGTGCGCGAGACACCCCTACCGCCCACCCATCTCGCCCGCCCCAATGCTTCGCCACCAGCCGAGCGTGGTTTGTCGCTATCTGACGAGTCGAGAATTCGCTCCACCCTCCAGCCGTCGCGCTTCCTTCGTGCACTCCGCTCGCCGTCGGTACGTACCGTCCGACAAGGCCCGCCCTTCGGCACCTGATGCCAAAGTCCACGTCCTCCAAATACGTCCCAAAATCCTCGTCGAGATAGCCGATCCGTTCCCGAAGCTCCGTCCGGAGCAACACGGCGGTGAACGAAGCCATCGCGATCTCCCGGGGTTCGTTCCATCGCGGACCGTCCGCCCGCCCGTGGCCCGCCCGCCAGGGGAAGCCCCCGCGGCTCATCAGATCGAAGGTGCCATCTAGGAGACCGGTGGGGGCGTACAGCTTGCCGGTGGCAAACCATCCGCCCGCCGCAAGCAGTTGCTCCAGCCAAGCCGGGTCCAGCCGAACATCGTTGTTGATCACCGCGATATGCGTCGTCTCCGCCGCTCGCCAACCGGCATTGACCGCCGCGGCGAATCCCCCGTTCCTCGGCAGCCGAATCACATCCGGTCCGGCATAGGGCTCAGTCGAACCGTCGTCCACCACTAAAATCCGGTCAAATGGAACGGTCTGGGCTCGCAAACTCTCGACGCAGTGCCGGGTCAGATCGGCCCGGTTCCACATGGGGATGATGGCGGTGACGCTCACGAGAATCGTTTTTTGACCAGGAACCAGAGGTTGTAAAGCCCGTCCCGCCAGGGGTTCAGCTTGATTTCGCCCAAACGCGAGGAGTACTGAATCGAGATCTCGGCAAAGCGTACCCGGGCGCTTTTCAACGCTTCAATTTTGATCTCTTCGCTGAAAGCCATCCCGTCCGACTTAAGATTCATCCCTTCGAGGATCGATCGTCGAAACACCCACATGCCGCTTTGCGAATCCCGCACCCAGCGGAAGTACAGCAGGCTCATCGCCACCGAAAGCACGAAGTTCCCAAATTTGTGCTTAAAGCTCATCGCCTGGCGGTCGCGCACCGGGAAGCGCGACGCGTTCAGAAAATCTGCTTCCAAATGCAAAAACGCTTCCAGCAGATAGGAGATCGCATCCGGGGGATAGCTATGGTCCCCGTCCAAGGTGATGATGACGTCGCCGGTGGCCACCGAGAAGCCCTTTTTGTAAGCGCGGCCATAGCCCCGCACGTGTACCCGGAACACGCGGGCACCCAGCGATTCGGCGACGGCTGCCGTCCGGTCCGTGGAGTTATTGTCGACGACAATCACCTCATCCACAAATTCCGGCATGCGCCGCATAACTTTTTCGATACCCTGCTCTTCGTTGAGACAGGGGATGATGACGGTGATCCGGAGTCCTTTATACAAACTTCGAAGGTATCATGAAGGAATGAAGTTCCTCCCGGCATTGTTCTGCGCGATGAGTCTCTGGGCCGCTGATCCGGCCGTTCGGGAGGTCAAAGCCGTCTATCTGCTCCCGATGTCGAGCGGCCTCGACCAGTTCCTGGCCAGCCGTCTGACGAGCGAAGGCGTCGTGCAAGTCGTTACCGATCCGCTGAAGGCCGACGCTGTCCTCACCGACAAAGTCGGCGAAGCGCTTGAGCGCAAAATGCACGAACTGTACGACCCGAAGCCCGAACCGCCCAAGCCGGATCCCGCTAAAGACGAAAAGAAGGACGAAAATACTAAAGAGAAAGAGAGCAAAGATGCCGCCAAGGCGACCGAAGCGACAAAGATGGCGCGCGCCGGACAAAGCTCCTGGGGCCGCGGTCGCGGCAGCATCTTTCTCGTCCAACGCTCCACGGGCAATGTGATTTGGTCTACTGAGGGACAGCCGAAAGACAGCTCGCCCCCCCAAGTCCGGAAAACGGCCGCGAAGATTACCGCCCAGTTGAAGAAGGACCGGACCGTGGTGCCGGCGAAGTAACGTACTTTTCGAACCAACCCAGAATATGCTCGACCTTCGCGATGCGGTGGCTGGGGAATGCTCCCCGAATCCCATGTGGCTCGCGCGGTACCCGCACGAGTACCGTATCCACCTTCCGGGCCTTCAACGCGAAATAGAACTCCTCGCTCTGCGCAATCGGCGTTCGCCAATCTTCTTCGCCTGTAATCAGCATCGTCGGGGTCTTCACCTTGTCGGCGAAGAAAAGCGGTGAATGATCCATATAGCTCTTCGGGTTCTCCCACGGCAGCGCCTTCATCCAGCGCGCCGTCGTCAGCCCGATGTCCGAGGCCCCCGCCTGCGTGAACCAGTTGATCACCGGATACTGGGAAACGGCCGCCGCAAAGCGATCCGTCTTCGTCACAATCCACGCCGTCAAAATGCCCCCGCCGCTACCGCCGGTGACGCACAACTTCTTCGGGTCGATATACCCTCTCGCCACCATCGCGTCCACCCCGGCCATCAGATCCTGGTAATCGTCGCCCGGGTAGTTCCCATGGATGATATTGGCGAACTCCTCGCCGTAACCAGTCGAACCGCGGGGGTTCGTGTAGAGCACCACGTAGCCCTTCGCAGCGTAGATCTGCATCTGGTGATTAAACTCAATCCCGTACATCGCATACGGACCGCCGTGAATATCGAGAATCAACGGGTACTTTTTCGACGGATCAAAGCCGGGCGGCTTGATGATCCAGCCCTGCACCCTTTTACCGTCGAAGCTCTTGTACTTGATCTCCTCCACCGCACCGATCGGATGCGCCGCCAACAGGCTGCCATTGGTGTCGGTCAGCTTCTTCAATCCACCCGGACCCAATACGAAAACCTCCTTGGGCTGCGCCGGGCTGGAACCGGTAATGGCAATGCGACCGTCAGCGGCCACGGTCAGCTGTTCGGCGTTCGCATAGGCCGTCGCCAGCCGCAGTTTGCCGTCGGTGAGTGCCTTATAGTTCCCGTCGATCCCGAACGAATACACCGCGCTCGTACCGCCGTCCTCTACCACCGCGACCAAACCATTGCCGCTCCACTCCGGCGTGCTGATGTTCCGGTCAAGCCCTTGGGCCAACCGCCGGGCGTTCGTCCCGTCCAAATTCGCTACCCACAAAGAAGTGATGTGGGCCGCGTTTCCCTTGTCCACGAAACCGGTCCACGCGATCAGCTTGCCGTCCGGCGACACGCTCGGGTTCAGTTCAGGGCCGTTGCCCCTGGTAATCTGCTTCGCCGCGCCCGTCGCCACGTTGAACGCCCAAACATCATCCGGGAACAGCTCATGATCGGCGTTCCCGCTCCTGGCGGCATGAAGGTAAATCTGCTGGCCGTCCGGCGTCCACGATGGCTCGCCCCCGTGGTTGAAGTCCCCGGTAGAGATCCGTCGCGGCGTGCCGCCCGTCACCGGTACGACGAAAAGCTGCGTAAATCCGTTCGGGATCATCCCCGCCCCACCGATGCCGTCCGATCGCCACTTCAGCCGCGTCGCCACCGTCGGCGGCTCCGCCCACTTGGCCCCTTCCGGCGCCTTCGGCATTTTGATGCTCCACTCCGGCGTCCCCGGCACCCGGCGCAAGAAGGCTAGCTGCGTCCCGTCCGGCGACCAACTCATCGCCGTCGGAGGCGTTTCCAAGTCCGTAATCCGCGCCTCGGCTCCCGTATCCATCCAGCGAACCCAAATCTGCGACTGCTTCAAATACGCCAGCTTCGATCCATCCGGAGACCAGCGCGGCAGCCGTCCAGCGGTGATCGGTCGATGATCTTTCCCGTCCGTCGAAACCATCCAGAGCGTGTTCACGAAGCTGTCCGTGTAGCGGTCCGCCGTTTCGAGCGTGTACACGATCCGCTGGCCGTCCGGCGAAATTTGAGGAAGATTTGGGGTCCGCCAGTCGAGTAGCGTCTCCGAAGTCAGGACGAAGGCAAGCAGAGAGAGGATCATAAGAGAAACGATTTCGGACGGGTGAGTTGATCGAAGCCCAGAACGCTCAGGGCTACGCCACGACCCGAGTCCTTCACGCCGGTCCAGGCCAGCGAAGGGGCAAGATAATCGCAGCGATTGTGCAAAACGGTACCGGTGTCAATCTGGTCGCCAATGCGGAGCGCGGCGGCCTGATCGTTCGTCCAGATGCTGGCTGTCAGGCCGTAAGCGCTATCGTTCATCAGCTGAATCGCCTCGGCTTCGGAGTCGACAGGCATAATGCCAACCACCGGCCCGAACGTCTCCTCCGTCATCACCCGCATCGAATGGTTGACGCTCGTCAAAATCTGCGGTGGCAGATACGCCCCGCCGGGGTCCGGCATGTTCAAATGGGCCACCGCGCCCTGCGCGATCGCCTCGGCTACTTGCGCGCGCACGAAGTCTGCCGCCGCCGGCCGGACCATCGGGCCCAACGTCGTGGCGGGATCAAAAGGGTTGCCGAGGACGTACTCGCTCGTCAAGGCCACCGCCCGCTGGACGAACTCGTCATACACAGCGCGATCCACATAAATCCGCTCGACGCCGCAACACGATTGGCCGGAGTTGAACATCGCCCCATCGACGAGGTTTTCCACGGCATGGGCCAAGTCGGCGTCCGCCCGCACGTAGGCCGGGTCCTTCCCGCCCAACTCCAGCGCTAGCGGAACCCGCGCCGCCGCCTCGATCGCCCGGCCTCCGGCCACTGATCCGGTGAACGAAACGAACCCAATCCGCCGATCCGCCACCATCTTTAAGACATCCGCATGAGAGGCGTGGGCATAGCGAAACACCTCCGGCGGAAGGGCCGCCGCGAATCGCTCCGCCACCAGCGGCGTCTGCGCCGAAGCCTTGAACAATACGGCGTTGCCCGCCAAAATGGCTGGCACCACGGAGTTCACCGCGCACAAGTAAGGGTAGTTCCAAGGCGCGATCGTGAAGACGATTCCGACCGGCTCCTTCCGAATAAATCCCGCCGCCGCCGGAATGTCCGCCAAGCACTGCGGAGCCAACGAAATCATGTGCCGCGCCCGGTCCGCAAAGCCCCGCCGAATCTCGTTCGGTGTGTAGCGAATCGGTCGACCCATTTGAGCCGTCAATTCGTGGCCCATCGAGTCTGCCTCGGCTTCGAATTGAGCAACCAGCTTTTCGCAGATCGCGATGCGCTCGGCTAAAGGAAGCTTCGGCGGCGGGGCGAGCAGGGCTTCGAAGTCCGTCGTCAAGGTTCGTTCGGCGTAGACCGAGCCGTCCACCGGAGAGATGGTCCGTTGGATCATAACGGCGTCGTATAAGCGGCCGTGATCCCGCCGTCGACTAGAAACTCGGTGCCCGTGACGAACGACGAATCGTCCGAAGCCAAGTACAGCGCGGCCTTGGCGATCTCTTTCGCTTGACCAAAGCGCCCCATCGGAATGTGTACCAACCGACGCTGCTTCTTCTCTTCGGTATTCAGGTACTTCATCAGCAACTCGGTCTGCAGCGGACCAGGGCAGAGGGCGTTCACCCGGATGTTCTCGCGGGCGTGGATCGCGGCGAGTTCGCGGGACATCGACAGTACGGCACCCTTGCTGGCCGTATAGGCAAGCTGCGGCGTCGCGGCACCCAGCAGAGCTACGAACGAAGCGGTGTTGATGATTGACCCGCCCCCGGCTCGGCGCAATGCCGGAATGCCATACTTGCAGCCAAAAAAGACGCCCTTGACGTTCACGGCAAACGTCAGGTCCCAAACGGCCTCCGTCGTATTCATGGCGTCATCATCGTCGGCATGAGAAATGCCGGCGTTGTTGAACATCACGGTCAGCTTCCCGTACTTGGCCTCCGCCTCGGCTACCATTCGCTCGCAATCGGCGGCCTTCGAAACGTCCGCCTGCACGGCGTGAACCCCAGGGATGGCGGCGACCGCATCGCCATGCAGATCGACGGCGACGACGGAGGCACCCTCCGCCAGAAAGAGCAGCGCCGTCTCTTTCCCTATTCCACTGCCGGCCCCGGTGATCAGGGCAACTTGATCTTTGAGTCTATCCATGACTTTACA
>JBBRIO010000048.1:0-15837 GCA_038220855.1 Bryobacterales bacterium
CCCGGCAGGTATCAAGGTCCCAGATAAAGAACTCGCCTTGGTGAATCTCCATCGAGACTCTTTTCATGGCGAGTGGAACTACGAAATCCACCCCAACCCTGCCTCAAACAGTGGATAGTTTATTTCTTAACGGACCCTTAGGAGCACAACCGGCGCTGGGACGGGCATTCGATCCCGGGACAATGACGGCCGCCACTTCGCGGACTGTGACCGTGCGAAAGTGTCCGCTTGCTGACGCGGGCGGTTCGGTGCTGGTCACAGACTTACGCCGAACCGGGACCAGTTAGGGGATTAGACGATGGAGGAGGAGAGCGGCGCGTTTAGCCTGCTTGGGCAGGCTGGCTAGTTCGACCGATTCGCCCACCGCGTGGCTGCCGGCGCCGACGACGCCGAGACCGTCGAGGCAGTCGACATAGGCGGCAATGTAAGAGATATCGCCAGCGCCGCGGAGCATGGGATCGAGTTCGAGGATCTCGCCCAACTTGGCGGCCTGGCTCGACTCGCTGAGAACTTTGAGCAGGCGACGGTTGCCGGCGGTGGGGGGCATGGGATCGCCGCCGGCTTCGAAGGTGATTTCCGACTTCGTGCCGGGGAGGCTGCGGGCGACGATGGCGTACATGCGGTCCTTCATGCGGCTGACTTGTTCCTGAGTGAGCGCTCGGATTTCACCGCGGGCGAGCGATTGGCCCGCGATGATGTTGGGCTTGCCGTCGACGGTGGCGGCACCATCGGCGTCGGCCTTGACGCTGCCGCCGCCGAGGAGAAGGCCGACGTTGAAGGTCATGTTGGGTTCTTTCAAGGTCTGCTCGAAAGCGCTGATGATGCGGCTGATTTCGTAGATGGCCCCGAAGCCGGCGCTGGCGGAGAAGACTTGGCCGGAGTGGCCGACTTTGCCGGTAGAACGCAGTTCCCAGCCGGTGTAGCCGCGACGGGCGGTGGTGGCGTAGTCGTGGCCAACGCCCTTATGACCGCCTTCAAAGCTGAGGGCGGCGCGGGCAAGCTTAGCGAGGGTGACCATCTCCTGGCGGGAGTAGTTGGGCAGAACCGGACTACGACCGGGGGATTCCTCGTCTCCAGTCAGCATGATCGAGATGGGGAGGCGAGCGAGTTGGCCGGCTTCCTTGAGACCCTTGAGAGCTGCGAGGATGACGACCACGCCGCCTTTCATGTCGGAGGTGCCGGGGCCGACGGCGGAGGAGCCCTTGCGTTCGAAGCGCTGGAAGGGGCTGGAGGGTTCAAAGACGGTGTCGATGTGGCCGATTAAGAGAATGGGCTTGCCGCCGTTGCCTTTGTGTTCGGCGATGAGATGGGGGCCGCGCTGGACGGCGTCCATGGGGGCGAGGCGGGTGGTGAAACCAAGGGCTTCGAACTCGCGCTGGAGAAGTTCGGCAACGGCACGGACACCGGCTGGATGGTAGGTGCCGGAGTTGAGGTTGACGAGCCGTTCGAGGAGTTCGACGGAGGGTGCGGACTGTTTTTCCACGGCGGCGAGGATGGCGGTTTCGGCGGGGGAAAGGGTGAGATTCTGGGCTGGGAGGAGAGTGGCGAAGAGGACGGTTAGAGCAAGGGCGCGCATCGCTTGAGGGTAACAGATGTCTGGTTTAGCTTGGCGCGAGGACTCGTACGATGCGGCGGTCGGGGACGATCCAGAGGGGGCTCAGTTTACCCTTCCAATCGCGGCCGAGGGCGACCGCGAGCGGGGAGCCGAGGCCCTGATCGGCGAGGATGAGTAGCGAGGACACCGTCACTGAAGGCTCCGACGCGGGTTTGGGGCATAGGTTCGAAACCGTGATTCTAGAGCACATCCCGACATAACAGAGGGGCCTGGTTTTTTGGCGGCAAATCGATATTGCGCGAGCATACTCAGACGATCCGCGCGAAAAGTTCTAATCGGAAGACGAAGCGGGGAATTTCGGGCTGGAGAACCTGACGGCCACGTTTTAGGGTGGCCCTGATTGGGCCGCCATCCCACAAGTGCTCGCCGTCGCCGGAGACGGCGAGAATTTGCTTCAAGCATTGTGGATGTGCCCTTGGTTAAGTCAAGAATTGCTCTAGTGCTTACTTACAAGAGATCGGACGTTACAATGGTCCGCTTGCTGGCGCGCGCGGTTCGGTGCTGTCAGCGAGTTAGGCCGAACCGCGGCCGTAAACGAGCGCACTGGGACTTGCGCAACCAGGCACTCGTTGGCCGGCTACCAACTGATTTCGACGAGCGACACGGCTTGACGAGGTAGAGGGAAGGCGAGTTGGAGCGCGCCCTTAGCGGGGGTGTGCCATTCCGGTGAGCCGAGCATTTGCAATTGGCCGGCGGCTTCGAGTTGGGCGTATTGCGCGGGGGTCGGCTGTTGGGGCGAGCCCATCGCCTGCCAGACGCTATAGGAATTGCTGTGGCTTTGGTCGATGCGATAGTGACGGATTAAGACTCGTTTTGCAGTTAAGGGGAGACCGTTGACCGTCGTCGAGATGGAGGCCGCAGGGGCGGGTAGATCGTCGTCGTGATAGTTCCAAGCCATGACGTGGATTGCCCGCTCGGCGCGGCTGGCGGTAGCATTGATATCGGGCTGGGCCTTGACTCCACTTTTGATCATTTCGGCCAGCGGCAGGGCGCCGGAGCTTTGGACGGGCAGGCGCTGGCCGCTCATCATGCCGAACATCCGGAATACGTTCAGGACCGGTTTATCGATGCCGTTGGTGGCCAGGTCGCGGAAACCGTCGAAGTAGGGTTGATTTTCGAACTCGAAGGCCCAGGTGACGGCACCTTCGAAATTGACGCCGTGCTTGGCCGCAATTTCGTGTTTGCGGGCGAAGGTGGCGGCGGTGTAGCTGGAATACATGGTGCCGTTGCGATAGCCGTTTTGAGGATGGAAGCGGACGGAGCAAGCGGCGCAGCCTTCGGGGTCGGATTCGCCGATGATGATGGGCAGGCGTTTCAAAGTGGGGAAGGAGGCGACGATGCCAAAGCCGGAATCGAAGTCGCTCATCTGGAACTCGCTGCCCATTTGGACGCGATTTTCGATGAACTTGGGGCGGCCTTTGGCGTGGAAGCTGATGTAGTCGAGGGGAGAACCGGTTTTGCCGGTGGCGTAGTTTTTGCCGCTGACGACGTGTTGGAGGAAGTCGCGCAGGAACTTGGCGGCCTTTTCGGATTTTGGTCCGGTGGTGGTGGGTCCGCCGATGCGGATGGCGGGTAGGGCGCGCTTGACGGCGTCGGCGGCGTGGTCGTAGACGGCAAAGAATTGTTCCGGCGTCCCCTGCCAATAGGCGATGTCGGGCTCGTTCCAGACCTCCCACCACCAACTGGCTACTTCCTCGCGGCCGTACTTTTCGATGCAGTGTTTGACCCATTGGTAGACGAGTTCGCCCCATTTTTTGTAGTCTTTGGGGGGATGGGCCCAGCCGGTGAAGATCCGGTTATAGGTTTTGCCGGGGGACCATTCGTGCCGGTAAGGTTGCGGCTTCACGCTGAGGGCTTCGGGCATGAAGCCGATCTCGACGAGGGGCTTCATTTTGCGTTCGACGTAGGTATCGAAGATGCGATCGACGATGGTCCAGTCGTACTTGGGGTTGCCTTGAGCGTCTTCGGTGTAGGCGTTGGTGGAGCCCCATTTCAAGGCGGCGGAGCCGTCGCCGGTAGTGAGTAAGTTGTGGGCTCGGACGTGGACCGGGATGGGGCTGAGGGCGGCTAATTCAGACAGCAGTTTTTTGCCGTCCTTCATGTAAGTGTAGTTGGGTTCGTCGTAGCCGAAGTAGTTCCAGACGGGACGAAGCGGCCCGGCGGGATGGGCGGCGTCGACCGTGATGGCGACGTCTTGCGCGAGAGCGACGGAGGTGAGAAAGAAAGCGAGAAGCCGCATGGGAGTTAGAAAGTGTATTTCAGCGCGAATTGGATTTGCCGGGGGGTGTTCGAGGTGGCCGTGACTCGGCCTCCGGCGGCTACGTCGATGTTGGGATTGGGAGAGAGGAAGCTGGCGGTGTTGGTGAGATTGAAGAACTCCGCCCGGAACTGAAGCCGGGTGCCTTCGGTGACCTGGAACTGTTTGAAGATGGAGAAGTCGAGGCTGCGGAAACGGTCTTCGCGGAGGATGCCGCCGCCGGAGTTGCCGTAGGTGAGGTTCGCCGGGACCGTAAAGGCGGTTTTGTCGAACCAGTTATCGAGGGTGGGCGAGTCGAGTTTGCCGGAGGCGATGCGATTGGGGCGCTGGCCGCCGATGCCGTTGTTGGTGACGTCGCGCGAGACGGTGGGCGTGAAGGGGCGGCCGCTGCGGATGACGAAAATGCCTTGGGTGGTCCAGCCGCCGAGGAAAGCTTCGACGACACGATTGCTGTTCGAGAGGAGCCGTTTGCCCTTGCCGAAGGGTAGTTCCCAGCCGCTGCTGATGGCGAGGTTGTGGGGAATATCGAAACCGGCAAGGGCGCGTTCCCAGGCGGTGTTGCCGCCGACGGCGGGGGTGTTGGCAAAGCGGGTGGCCTTCGACCAGGTGTAGGAGACGAGGTAGAAGAGGCCTTTGGCGTAGCGCTGTTCGAGCTTGGCTTGGAGGGCGTGGTAGGTGGAGGAGGCGTCCTGGGTGAAGTAGCTGATGCCGCCGTAGCGGGGGTAAGGACGGCGGGTTTGGATCGCTCCGGCCCCGGCGGGCGGAATATTGAGGGCGTTGGAGGCGGCGAGGAAGGAGCCTTTGTTGCCGACGTAATCGACTTCGACGACGGTGACGGCGTTGAGTTGGCGCTGGACACCGAAGTTCCAATGCTGGTCGTTGCCCATGCGGGCTTGAGTTAAGGCAGCACCGAGACTGGGAGCGGCGGTGGAGCTTAACGGCGTGCCGAGGAAGAAGTTGCCCAGGGTGCGAACGGGGATGGCGGCGTCGTTGAAGGCGATTTCATCGAGCTTAAAGGGTAC
This sequence comes from Bryobacterales bacterium, assembly GCA_038220855.1. Taxonomy (GTDB): domain Bacteria; phylum Acidobacteriota; class Terriglobia; order Bryobacterales; family Bryobacteraceae. The sequence goes on from JBBRIO010000048.1 coordinate 4,895, forward strand.
GACGTTGTTGTTGACGCGATTGCCGCTCGACTCGACTTCGTAGAAGATTCCGTAACCGCCACGCAGGACCGTATTTTCGCCGAAGGGCCGCCAAGCGAGGCCGAGACGGGGGGCCCACTGGTTGCGATCGGTGGCGGTGATGGAGAGCGGGAGGCCGGCTTGGCTGGAGGTGCGGATTTGATCGCGGAAGAGGGCGTAGGAGGCGGGGACGGCGAAGTTGGAAGATTGGTCGATTTGATCGGTGGGACTGGCGATGATGAGGGGCTTGGCGTTGGTTCCATCGAAGGTGCCGAGTTGATTGCGGTATCCGCTGAGCCAGGGCGAGTATTCGTAGCGAAGGCCGATATTGAGCGTGAGTTTACGGCCGAGTTTGACGTCGTCGTGGGCGTAGAAATGCCAGTAGCGGGCTTGGCCGCCGAAGGTGTCGGCGGGAAAGGCGCGGGTGACTTGGCGGGGCAGGCCGAGAACATGGTCAGCGAAGGCGTCGCCGGTGCCATTGGGGGAGGCGGGGTTTTGGGTGTTGGCTCCGTTGTAAGCGAACTGGCCGACGTGCTGCTTGGAGTCGGTGAAAAGTGGCTGCCAGTAGCGGAACTTACCGCCGAACTTGAAGATGTGACGGCCCTTGATCCAGGTTAGATTGTCGGTGATTTCGTGGACGATGAGAGACTGGGTTTTGGGGCGTTGATCGAAGGCGGAGCCGTTCATGGAGGCGTAGCCGGCCCAACTGAAGTCCGGGAAGGCACCGAGGACACCGGGGCGCTTCGTTTCTTCAAAGCCACGGATGCCGGCCTGGCCGTTGATATCGACGCCTTGCTGGAAGGCGATGAGGTCAACGCTCATCGGCATATAGTTGTAGCGGAGTTCGTGCATGACGTTGGGACGGAGGTTGCTCGAGAGGCTGCCAACGACGTTATGGGCGTTGGTTTGAAGCGGGGCGTAGCCGAGTTCGGGGAAGGAGTTGGGATCGTTTTGCCGATTGATATGGAAGCTGTAGCGGGCGAAGAATTGGTGCTTGTCGGTGATGCGGCGGTCGAAGCGAGAGGTGATCTGATCGGTATCCAGTTTGCGGGCGGGGGCGGCGATGAAATTAGTCGCACCGCTGTTGGGGGTGGGGATGAACTTATTGAAGAAGACGGCTTGGGGCGAGATGCGGTTGGCGGGGATGATGTTGCCGGGAAATTGGAGGCGGGCACCGCCGGCGAGGGAAAGGGGATCGTAGATGCGGGGCAAGCCGGGGCGGCTGAAATCACCGGATTTCATGGCGGCCGAGGGCACGATGTTGTTGAAGACCAGGCCTTGGCGCTCGCGCATGCCTTCGTAGGCGAAGAAGAAGAATTGTTTGTCCTTGCCGGAGAAACCGGGCAGCGAGAGGGGGCCACCGATGGTGCCGCCGAACTGGTTGCGTTTGAGGACTTCGCGTTGGCGGGCGAAGAAATCGCGGGCATCGAGTTTGTCGTTGCGGAGGAACTCGAAGAGGCTGCCGTGGAAGGTATTGGTGCCGGATTTGGTGGTGGCGTTGAGCATGCCGCCGGCGTTAGAAAACTCAGCCGAATAGGCGCTTTGGAGGACCTTGAACTCCTGTAGGGCATCAATGGAAGTGTTGATGTTGGTGCCGCCCTGATGGCGGTCGGTGACATCGACGCCGTCGAGTTGAAAGGTGGTTTGGCTGCCGCCGACGCCGCTGATGGCGGTACCGGAAATGTAGTTGGCGCGGATGCGGAGCAGGTTACCGCCGCCGGGCAAGAGCGCGCTACCGGGGAGGAGTCGAGCGAGTTCGTAGAAGCTGCGGCCGTTAAGGGGGAGGTCGACGATTTGCTTATTGGTGATGACGTGGCCGAGGGTGCCGGACTCGGTGTCGAGGAGGGGGGCGGCAGTGGTGACTTCGACGATGGTGGTGGTTTCGCCGAGTTTGAGGGCGACATCGACGCGGACGGATTGGCCGACCACGATTTCAACATTATTGACCGAGGTGGTCTGGAAGCCTTTCATGGAAACGCGCACGGAATAGAAGCCGGGGTTTAGTCCGGTAACGACATAGTTGCCAATTCCGCTGGTCTGGAGGGTTTGGGCCTGGTTCGTGCTGGTGGCCGTGATGGCGATTTTGGCCGAAGGGACGACGGCGCCGTTGGGATCGGTGACGGTGCCGACGATACGGCCGGACTGCACTTGGGCGGAGACAAGGGTGGCAAGAATGGTAGCAAGGAACAGGACACGGTTCACGAGGACCTCACAGCGGACAAATTGGTACTGCCAATATATATCAAGTAAAAATCTGGCGCAATGAAAAACGGACGGAAAAACGGGCGGACATCGGTGCTACCTGTTAAGCTTTGGGTGTGTCGAGAGCCAATGCCAAGCAAGACATTACGGCACGTTTGATCACGGTCTTTAAGGGGATGATCGCGGACGGGACGGTAATGCCGGGGCAGAAGTTGCCTCCGGAGCGAGATTTAGCGAAGAGTTTCGGGGTGGCGCGATCGTCGTTGCGCCAGGCGCTGAAGGTGCTGGAGATCATGGGAGTGATCTCGCAGCGGGTGGGTGATGGGACCTATTTGAACACGGGGGCGGCGGCGATTTTGGGTGAGCCGATGGAGTTCCTGATCCTTTTGGATGGTATTACCTTTCATGAGTTGATGGAGGCTCGGCTGATCGTGGAGCCGGAGTTAACGGCGCGGGCGGCGGCGCGGGCGACGACCGAAGACATCGCGGAGTTGCGGGGGGTATTGAAGGGGATGGAGGAGGCGCGGGGAGACCATGCGCGGTTTGTGGAGCAGGATCTGTTGTTCCACCATACGATTTTTCGAATTGCGGCGAATCGTGTTTGTGGGTTGATGTTCACGGTGGTGCATCAGAGTTTGGCGAAGTTGATTCATCTGACTTCGCAGGTGGTGCCGGAGGAGCATACGCTGGCGCTGCATCGGCGGGTTTTTCAAGCGATTCGGAAGCGTGATGCCGAGGAGGCTCGGCGGCGGATGATTGAGCATCTCGATGATGCCCGTGGGCTGTTGCTGCGGGCGGCGGAGGAGCAAGCGAGGGAGGAGGTGAGGAGCCGGGCGGAACGGGCGATGCGGGAGTAGGGACCGTGGGTTGGTCAAGGATCTTGGTTTAGCCTGTTACGATTAACCATGGAAATCAATCTTTCCGAGGCCAAAACGAAGTTGTCGCAGTTGGTTGAACGAGCGATGGCAGTCGAAGAAGAGCGGATTGAACGGCCCGCCGGGCGCGTCTTGGGTGCTGCTGAGGGGATGGTGAAGTATCGAGAGGGCTGGGACGACCCGATGACGGACGCGGAGTTGGAGGAATTTCTTGGCACTCGAGGGGTCGTGCTCGACGAAACTGTTGCTTGATCCGCACGTGTTTCTCTGAACGATTGGTATTCCGAACTTACGGTTCTACAGGTTCCGCAGTATTTTCTCGAGCGCGGCTTCGGTGAGGCGTTAAGGAAGGCGAGTGGGGCACCTTTCCGTGCTTGTGCTGGAGACGCCGTAGCGCTCCATGGCGGCGGCAGAGATAAGGAGGGGGGCGCCGTGGAGGGCTGATAGGATTCGGCCCAGACTTTGTTTATGGTGGCCTTCTTGGCGGTTTTGTAGGTTTCGTAGTAGCGGGTGAGGGCGATGATGGAGATTTTGCCGGGGTACTTGGCTTTGATGCGGCCGAGGGCGGTGACCTGGGCGCGGCAGTCGCGACACCATTGGGCCCCGCTAAAGCTGAGGGCAGGTCTGCCGCGGAGGCTGGCTAGGGCCGGCGGGTTCGGCGTGGGCGACTCTTCGACGACGATGGGCGGGGCGGGGGTGCCGACGAGGGCGAGTTCGACGTCGAGATAGGCGACGGCAGGTTTGCGGCCTTTGGCGTCGGCGAGGACCTGGGCTTGGACTTCGATTTGAGCTCCGAGAGCGGCCAGGAGGGAGTTGTCCTTGTCGGGGTCGAGGACTTGCGGTCCCAAGCGCCAGGGAGTTCGGGACCGGGTTGTTGGGCTTGAGATCCCACTCTTGGAGGATGATGGCGTAGTCGCGATCGACGATGGGGGTGTGGGCTTTGGCGGGGTGGGCGACGGGTGGGGAGCAGCGATTTGAGGAGGGTTTGGATTTGGAGGAATCGTTGGTTGGGGGCGGCGGCGTAGTCGGTGGCCGGGGGGAAGCCGGCGCGTTGGGTGAGTTCGATGGCTTGGCGGTCGGTAGCGAGTTCGACTTCCTGGCGGGCGGCTTGGTGGCCCAGGGGGATCGCGTATGAGGATTCGTAGCGCAGCGGGAAGGTGAGGCGATTGGCCGGGGGCGGCTGGGTGGAGTGGACCATAGCCTGGGCGAGAACGGCGGCGAAGTCGGCCTCTGTGCGCGATGTAAGGAGAACGCGACTGGGGATAAAGATGGGTCCGCCGGGGATGGGGACGGGCTCGGCTGACTCCGAACGGATAACTTCGAAGAGGATCGTAGAGCCGGGGAGGAGGCGGCGGCCGAGAGCTTGGCAATAGCCGTCGAGATCGGGATGGGAGACGGCAGGGGATTGGAGGCGGATTTCGGCGGCGAGCTGGCGGCTGAGCGCGTCGAACTTTTCGAGGGGTTGGGCGGCGGCGGGGACGGCGAGGGCGGCGAGGAGGACGGTACGATGAAAGCTATTCATATCGTGTCTGCTTTAATTCTTGCTTGCGATGACAACCCGGACATACTGTTGGCACTCAGCCTGCTGCTGCGGGGGGCGGGCCATCGAGTAAAAACGGTCGCATCGCCGGGGGCGGCGCGGGAGGCCGTGGCGGCGACTCCGTACGATTTGATCCTAACCGATATGAATTTCACGCGGGATACGACATCGGGGGAGGAGGGGCTCGCGTTGATTAGCGAGTTGCGGGGCGGGGCGCCGGTGATCGCGATGACCGCTTGGGGCGATATTGAGTTGACCGTGCAGGCGATGCAGCGCGGGGCGGTGGACTTTCTGACCAAGCCGTTTGATAACCAGCATCTGCTTGAAAAAGTGGCCGCGCATTTGCAGAAGAGACGGGCCAAAGAAGAGGAACTGGATTTGGCCAGGAAGGTGCAGCAACGGCTGCTGGCGGCCCCACCGACGATGGCGGGCGTTTCGATTGACGTCCGGTTTGAGCCGGCTAACGAGGTGGGCGGGGACTATTACGACTTCTTCGTTTTGCGGGAAGATCGGTTGGCTTTCCTGCTGGCCGATGTCTCCGGGAAAGGCATTCCGGCGGCGCTGATGATGGCCAATTTGCAGGCGCTGTTCCGGGCGGGAGACCATAGCCAACCGCAGGTGCTGCTGACGCAGATCAATCGGCTGTTCCACGCGGCGACGACGGAGACCTGCTACGCGACGCTGTTCTACGGAATTTGGGACCGGACGGAGCAGACGCTGCTTTATGCCAATTGCGGCCATCCGGCGGGGGAGCTGGACGGGGAGGAGTTGAGCTCGAACAACACGGTGATCGGGATGTTTGGACACGTGACAATTGCGATGGACGCGGTGTCGACGGCGGGGCGGAAGAAGCTGATGGTTTACTCGGACGGGCTGACGGACGAAGGGGACGACGTGACGGTGTTGACGTTGGGGTTTGCGGGATAATTAAAAACTATGCATCGGATTCGATTGATTCGGGCGATTCCCCTGTTCGGGAAAGCCTATGTGGATTGGCCTTCGCGCTTTTCTGACCTGGAACAGACGCGGACGCTGGTGGAAGTGGTGACCGATACGGGGTTGACGGCGCTGGGGAGCGTGTACACTTCGGCGGCTTTGGTGCAGGCGGCGCTGGATTTACTGCGGCCTTTGTACGAAGGGGCCTCGGCGATTGACCCGGCGGCGACGACGGAGATGCTGCATCAGAATACGTTTTGGCAAGGGCGGGGCGGGAGTGTGACTCATGCCATTTCGGGGATCGATATGGCGTTGTGGGATCTTCTCGGCCAGGTGACGGGGCAGCCGATTCACCGGCTGCTGGGCGGCAAGCTACGGAGCCGGGTGAAGCCGTATGCGTCGATGCTGATGGAAGAGCCGGGGAAGATGCGGGATAAGCTGCAGGCCGCGCATGGGCGGGGCTTTCGGGCGTTCAAGATTGGCTGGGGACCGTTCGGGCGGCAGAATACGAAGGTGGACGAGGCGATTGTGCGGGAGTCGCGCGAGGCGGTGGGGGACGAATGCGAGTTGATGGTGGACGCGGGGGGCTCGGATGCATTGTGGCCGCATGGGTATAAGTGGGCGGTGACGACGGCGGAGATGCTGGCGGCGTACGAAGTAACTTGGTTTGAGGAGCCGTTGCGGCCGGATGACTTAGAGGGGTATGTCGAGTTGACGCGGCAGTCGCGGTTGCCGATTGCGGCGGGCGAGGTATTGACGCGGCGGCAATCGTTTTTGCCTTGGATTGAGCGGCGGGCGGTGGACTATTTGCAGCCGGACGTGACGAAGGTGGGCGGGTTGAGCGAGCAGCACCGGATTGGGCAGTACGCCGACGACCATAATATTTTGGTGGTACCGCATGGGTGGAATACGGGCGTGGGGTTGGCGGCGGATCTGCATTTGACGGCGGCGGCGGGGAATGGGCGGTGGGTGGAGTATTTGACGCCTGAGCCTTACTTGGATGAAGTGTTTTTGACGCGGCCGGTATTGGACAGCGAAGGGTATATTCAAGTTCCGGAGGGGCCGGGATATGGGTTTTCGTGGAATCCGGACGGGATCGAAAAGTTGTCGCAGGGAGTTAAGTTAACTTAGTAATGGTTGGACTCGATTTCGGGACTACCAATTGCTCGATCGCGATGGCGGTGGAGGGCCAGGTTCGGCTGGCGCAGTTTTCGGATGGATCGGAGAGCTACCGATCCATCCTGTATGCGGAGGCGCGGAAGGCGGCGCGGGCGCAGTGGTGGACGGGTCCGGAGGCGATTACGCAGTATTTGGATGCGGACGCCAAGGGGCGGTTGATTCAGTCGCTGAAGTCGTTTTTGGCGAGTAAGAGTTTGCGGTCGACCGAGGTGTTGGGGCGGCATTACACGATTGAGGACTTGATCGCGATTTTGTTGCGGGATTTACGGCTGGAGGCCGAGCGGCAGTTCGGGGTGGAGGTGAAGCGGGCGCGGGTGGGGCGGCCGGTTCGTTTTGTGGGGGCGGAGACGGAGGCGGACGATGCGTACGCGGTGGAGCGGTTAGGGAAGGCGTTTGCTTTGGCGGGGTTTGACGAGGTGGAGTTCGAGATGGAACCGGTGGCGGCGGCAGGGTTTTATGCGGCTCGGCTGAGGAAGGAAGAGGTTCTGTTGGTGGGCGACTTCGGGGGAGGTACGAGCGACTTTTCGTTGTTGCGGGTGGGGCCGGGGCGGCGGGAGTTGTTGGGCAACGGCGGGGTGGGGGTGGCGGGGGACAGCTTTGATGCGCGGTTGATTCGGCATGTGGTTTCGCCGGAGCTGGGATTGGGGTCAGTGATTGGATCGATGGGGAAGCGGTTGCCGGTGCCGGTGTGGCTATATGCGAATTTGGAGCGGTGGCACTACCTGTCGTTTTTGCGCACGAAGGATACGCTGCACCTGTTGAAGACGCTGCCGGGTCAGGGGGAGGAGCCGGAGAAGTTGCAGGCGCTGTATGACTTGGTGAATGAGGACCTGGGGTATCGGCTGCATCAGGCGGTACAGCGGACTAAACGGGCGTTGTCGAGCCAGAACGCGGCGGAGTTTCGGTTTGCCGAGGGGAGTGTGGATATTGGGACGACGGTGCGGCGGGAGGATTTTGAAGAGTGGATTGGGGAAGATTTGCGGGCAATTGCGGGGTGTGTGGACCGGCTGGGGGCGACGCGGGTGGACCGGGTGTTTTTGACAGGGGGAACGTCGTTTGTGCCGGCGGTACGGCGGATTTTTGAAGAGCGATTTGGGGCGGAGCGGATTGAATCGGGGAACGAATTTACGTCGATTGCGCATGGGTTGGCGTTGGGCGGATAGACTGGAAAGCGATGTGGAATCGACGCGCTTTTTTACAGGCCTGCGGGCTGTCGGTGTTGGCGGCAGCGGGGGGGAGGCCGATGGAGGCCAAGGTCGGGGCTTGGAATAACAAGCCGACTCTCTTTGTGAACGGGAAGCCGACGTACGCGTGTTTCTATGGGTTGACGGATTGCCCGGGGGGACGGTGGACGTGGGAGGAGGAGCCGCAGCGGAATCTGCGGGCGTTTGCGGCGGCGGGCTTTCGGTTGTATCAGATCGACTTGTTTCTGGAACTGGTTTGGGCGAAGGAGGGGCCGCTGGATTTGGCGACGGTGCGGCGGCACTTGCGGGGGGTGTTGGACGCTTGCCCGGAGGCGGCGATCGTGATTCGGTGGCACTTGAATGCGCCGGGATGGTGGGCGGCGGCGCATCCGGAGGAGTTGGTGCGGTATGCCAACGGGGAGTACGAGAAGATTGAGCGGACGACGCCGGTGAGGCTGTTGATGGACGATTTGCGGCGGACGCCGCGGGTGAGCATGGCGTCAGAGAAATGGAAGGCGATGGCGACGGCGAAGACGGTGGAGCTGTTGCAGGGGTTGGCGAAGTCGCCGGAGGGGGCGGCGTTGGCGGGAATCCATGTGGCTTGCGGGGTGTACGGAGAGTGGCACCAGTGGGGCTTTATGCGGAACGAACCGGACACGAGCGCGCCGATGCAGAAGTTGTTCGGGGGGCCGGTGCCGACGGTGGCGGAGCGGGCGGCGCTGGACGACGGGATTTTCCGCGATCCGGCGAAGCGGAAGAACGTGATTGCGTACTACCGCTGCCAGCAGGAGATGGTGGCGGACTTGATTATTCACTTCTGCGGGGTTGTGAAGAAGAACTGGCCGCGCCCGATTTTGGCGGGGACGTTTTATGGATACTTTTTTTCGATGTTTGCGCGGCAGGCGACCGGGGGCCACTTGAGTTTGCAGAAGATTCTGGCGGCGAGGGAGGTGGACTATTTGAGTGCCCCGCAGGCTTATGGGGCGAACTATCGGGACTTGGGGGGATCGGGGATTACGCGGGCGTTAATTGAGTCGATTCGGCTGCATGGGAAGTTGTTTTTGGATGAGATGGACCAGACGCCATCCTGGAAATGGATGAACAACGTGGATACGGCTTTTGCGTTGACGGACGTGGCGGCGGATGTGGCGGTGATTCGGCGGAATGTGCTCGAAAGCTACACGCGGGGGATGGGGCTGTGGTTCTACGACTTCGGGCCGGCGAACCAGGCTGGATGGTGGATGGATAAGCGGTTGATGGGGGAGATTACGCGGCTGAAGGCGCTGTTGGAGCAGTATCATCAGCGGGTGTATGAGCCGGCGGGAGATGTGCTGTTTGTGTTCGATACGGAGGTGTATTACTACACGGGGCATTCCGGAGAGACGGACCCTTACACGGACCCGGTGGCGGTGAACCGGACGATGGGCGAGGCGTGGCGAAGCGGGGCGGGGATTGAGACGGTGCATTTGGCGGATTTGCCAAGAATGGACTTGGGCCGGTTTGCGGTGATTGTGTTTGCGAATACTTGGCTGCTGAGTACGGCGCAGCGGCGATGGATCAAGACGGAGTTACTCGACAAGGGGCGGAAGGTGATCTTTCAGGGTAAGCCGGGTTACTGTGATGGCGAGCGGCTGAGCGAAAGCTTTACGCGGGAGTTGACGGTGGAGACGCAGGAGATTCGCGGGGCGGCGGCATGGCGGGAGGCGCTGCGGGCGGCGGGGGCGCATATTTATGTGGACGGGGATCGGCCGGTGCATGTGGGGGGAGGACTGTTACTGATTCATTCCAAAGAGGGCGGGGCGGCGCGGGTGCATTTGCGGAACGGTAGTAGGCTGGATATAGATATTCCGGCCAAGTCCTCTTTGATTTTCGATACCAAGACCGGCGCACGATTACTCCTTTAATTTTTTATGGCAACTAGAACTCCCCGGAAGGGCCGCAGCGTGGCGGCCAAGCGCGTGAACGAGACCATTGCTTCGGTGCTGGAAGCGAAGGCGGTGGCGATCGAAGACATTGCGACGACCGCCAAGCAGGAGCAGATCGAAGCGATTTTGGAAGGCGCATCGCCGGACGAGGTACCCGCGCTGCGGAAGGCGCTGCGTCAAAGGGATACGGAGGGGGCGCCGGAGGACTTGGATCCGGATGATGAGTTGGCCGAGGATTGGCTGGACGGGGCGTATCCGTATAAGAATCGGATGTCGCGGAAGAACTACGAGCGGAATAAGTATCAGGTTCAGGTGGAGTTGCTGAAGCTGCAGGCATGGGTGAGGGCGACGGGACAGCGGGTGGTTATTCTTTTCGAAGGAAGAGACGCGGCGGGTAAGGGAGGGACGATTCGGCGGTTTATGGAGCACTTGAATCCGCGCGGAGCGCGAGTGGTGGCGCTCGATAAGCCGAGCGAGAGCGAGCGAGGGCAGTGGTATTTGCAGCGTTACATCCAACATTTACCGACGGCCGGGGAGATTGTGTTGTTTGATCGTTCCTGGTACAACCGGGCCGGGGTGGAGCGGGTGATGGGCTTCTGCACCGACCACGAGTATCAAGAATTTGTGCGGCAGGCTCCGGAGTTTGAACGGAACCTGGTGCGGAGCGGGATCCACTTATTTAAGTTATGGTTTTCGGTAAGTCAGGAAGAGCAGCGGCGGAGATTTCAAGAAAGGCAGGCGCATCCGCTGAAGCAGTGGAAGTTATCCCCGATTGACATGGCTTCTCTTGAAAAGTGGGAGGAGTATACGGAGGCCAAGGAGGCGATGTTCTTCTATACGGATACGGAAGAGGCGCCGTGGACGGTGGTGAAATCGGACTGTAAGAAGCGGGCGCGGATTAACGCGATGCGATACATTTTGCACCAGTTGCCGTATCACAACAAGAACGTGAAGGCGATTGGGCGATTGGATACGCTGCTGGTCGGCCGGGCGAGCATGGTTTATGAGCGAGGGGAGACACGGGGCGGATTGAGTTTGTAGGTTACGGGCGGCTGGCCTGGATGATTTCGGGATAACTGCGGAG
>JBBRIO010000049.1:0-15703 GCA_038220855.1 Bryobacterales bacterium
GCCAGGAAAGTGATGGCGCACCTGATGTTTAGCGTGTTAGCCCTTACCGTCGACCAACTTCTCCGCTTGAAAACGTAGTCTGATTACGCTTTAAGCAGAGATATTTAGGAAGGCAATAGACCCGTATTCCCCAAAAACGACGTACGGCAGCTCCGGCCACAACTTGGCCCCGCAAAGAACTTGTCGTCGCTCGCTACCACGCCTGTCAAGCGTTTTGTGCGGAGTTTTGCAAGAGCCTCACAGACTTGAATCTTTATTTTACCGTTCCGGCAACTTCAATATTGATCGACTACAACGATCGAACCTGGTGACATCCGTCGATGCTCGTGCTTTTCGGCGGGACAAACTAATGGAGATAATTGGAGAAGCCCAAACGCGGTAGAAGCCGCTCTTCGGCGCAGTTATAGCGCATTAGCTGAAAGTCTTAGCCGCTTTTCTTCGCCAGATTGAGAAAGTGGGCTCGTAGCGCCAAATTGCCTCCAAACAGGGCTGTAGGACGCTCGTGAGGCCAACGGAATTTTGAAATCGTTGCGCGCTTGGCCGGACTGCTTATAAACCCGTGCGCTTCATCGGCTCGTGATGCCGCATCGTGTAATCAAGGACCGGGACCACATCATCCCCTCAAGGTGACAATAGGTTCTGCAAACTCCGCGCGAGTCCTCCCCTCATTTCAATCAACAGTTGAAAAGTACTACGACCGCGCAGGGACAGTTTCCGGCAGGCTAAACCAGACCGCGGCAGCCAATACAAAACTCACCGAGGCCAGACTCATCACCGGTGCCAGCCCGAAAGTCTCCGCCAACGGTGCCGTGATCAGCGGTGCGGTCATGCTAAATATCCGTCCCCAATTGAAAATCGAGGCGGCCGTAGAGCGCAGATGGGGCGGATACAACTCGGATAGCCATGGCCCCCAAACCACGCTCGCCGAAAGCACCACCCCGTAGACGAAACCAGTCAGCGCCAGCAGGCCCACCGGCAAAGCGACAAACAAATACACCGGAATAATCGCCGCGGCCAGCAGGAACCCGAACGCCCCCGAACGCCTTCCCCAACGATCGCCAATCCAACCCCACAACAAGCCGCCTAGCGCCGCGCCAATAAACTGCCAACCAAGGACATCGCCCACCGCGCTATCGGCAATGCCGCGCTCGGTCTTTAAGTACGTCGTGGCCCATCCGGTGAACGCCTGGTAAGCGAAAAAGTTTAAGCCGATCATCGCCGTCAGCCGGATCGTGCGTCCCAACACCTCACGCTTGAAGAGTTCCGTGATCGGCAGTTTCGCCTTCGCCGTGGTTTGCCCATCGGCCATGCCGTCCATGGGGATCAAGCGCCGGTCATCGGGAATGATGAGAAACGCAAACGGCGCCAGGAGAATCGGCACCGCGCCCGCCCACAGCAGGATGCGCCAGTCGAGCCCCTCGCGGAACACTACACCCGCCAGAAATCCCAAGGCCGATACGGCGAGGTTGTAAGTTCCCATGACGAAGCCCGCGATGAGGCCGCGCACGTCCCGCGCAAACAGGCCCGCATAGATTCCAACGGCGATGGGAAACATCGACCCCATGAAGAAGCCGAGCAGCACGCGCTGGACGATCAGTTCGGGATAGGCGCGGACGAGAAGCCCGGCTAGCAGCCCGGATCCGTAGCCGGTCATGGAGATGACCAGCGCATTGCGGCGCCCTAGCTTGTCGGCTAACTGACCCATGATGACCGCGCCGAAGATGGCGCCGATCGACTGGGCCGTATAGAGAGAACCCGATTGCGTCAGCGTCAGCCCCAGGCTGCTCTTGATGTAGGGCCGCAGGATATCGACGGTGTTCCATGACCAGGCATAGAAGAAGTAGCCCGTCAGAAGGAACAAGAGCGCACTAACCCGCCGGGCAAAGGAGATGTCGGAAGCGTTGGTTAACGCGACGTTCGCGCTCATCGGCGGTACTCGGCCAGGCGTTGCCACACGTCTACGCCGAATTGCGCGAGCAGATCGATCAGGTCGATAAAGACCCAGTTCTCGGCGAGAAAGTCTCCCTCGCGTCTCCAGAAATCCATCACTCTCATGCTGATCCGCTTATCGGTGGCCGGCATGCCGAGCCAGCCTGAACCGCTATGGGTGGCATGAATGCTCGGCCACCCGGTGGAAGCGACATATGGCCCATCCCCGATGCGGCACTTGTGATTGCCGCCCACGCGATCGGGGAACGCGGTGAGAAAGGGGCGCTGGTGGGCGCGTTCATAGTCGGCGTGGCCGCGCGCGCTGCCAATGGGGCCGGGTCCGTACCAGTGAAATTCGGGAGTCCAGAAACTGCGCATGCCCATGCTCGCGAGCGACTGGCGGTCGTACTTCATCAAGCCGCCAATCATCGCTTCGACGAGTTTCAGGCTCTTTTCTGATTCCTCGGCGGTCGCGTTTCCGGCCGCGCGGATGAGGCCGTCCTGGGTGGCGGGGGCCGGCCACCAATCGCCGCCTAACGGCGGGGCGAGCGGCCATTGGCCGGTGTCGATCATGAGACGGGCAAAATCGAAGAGGACATAACTTTCTATGATCCGGTCGCCTTCGACCCGATCAAACCATCCATAGCGCAGACACTGCGGCCGGCCCGTGGGCTGCATGCCGAAGAGCGGCCCCTGGAAATGCCCGAGCAGGAGCCCTGTAGAGGCGAACCATTCCTGACCGCGAAACTGCCCGCTGAGAAGAATATCGGGGCGGCGCTCCAGATCGGGGAAGGCGGCCAGGAGGGGTTGCCAGAAGTGCGATTCCACTGCTTCGCGGCCAGACACGGTACCAATGGGCGCCCCGGCGTTGAGCACGATTTCGGGGGCGTACAGAAAACGGCCCAACGCGGCGGCTCCTTCGCGAAGGGCGCGGTGTTCGTGAATCGCCTTCGCGTAAGTTTCCGTTGTCAGGGCCATGTCAGACCACATCGTAACATTGCAGCGAGCCGTGCCGGAGCCATTCCCGCCGGTAACTTCGACCTGTTACGATAGGCCCGATGATGGAGCCAAGCGATGTTTCGATGAGGCGCTGGACGCCGGAAGCGATGGCCGGCCGCATTGTGCGCTACGCCGAGCTGAGACCCTGCCGCAACGCCTTCATCGATACCCGTTCGCCGGGGTCGGAGGCGAAAGAGAACTTCACCATCATCGGCCCGGGAGTTTCCGAGAACCCGGCGCAACACGTGCATATTCCGGAGCCGCACGGCTTCAATATCGGCGGAGCGCGTCAGCCCCCCGGGTGCGTCAACTCGCAGCACAGCCATCTGACGGCCGAGGTGTTCGTGGTTCACTCGGGACACTGGCGGTTTGATTTGGGAGAGCACGGGGAAGACGCGCAGGTACGGATTGGACCGGGGGATGTAATCTCGCTACCGACGGGCATGTTTCGGGGATTTACGAATATTGGCGAAGGCAGCGGATTTCTATTCGCGGTGCTGGGCGGGGACGACCCGGGTCGCGTATTGTGGGCGCCCCAGGTTTTCGATTTAGCGCGTCACCACGGCTTGGTGCTCCTGCAAAGCGGCAGGCTCATCGACACCGCTGCTGGACAGGCCGTCTCCCCGGACGCGGTGGTGATGCCGCGGACCACTCCCGAGCAAGTGGCCGCGCTCCATCGTGCCAACGCGGCCGAAGCCGAGCGGATGGTTTGGCGCTCTCGGCAACCGACCGGCAGCGGCGCGGACCCGGTGATCGGCGCCGGCGGCCCGCTGGACTGGCCCCATGGGTTTGAGCTGGAGAGGACCGCCGTGACGGCGGGTGACAGTTTAGGCATCCCGGCGCCGACGGGGCCGGTGGTGTGCTTTGTCCAGGAAGGCGAACTGCACGTGACTTGGGCGGAGGGAGTGGTGGTGCTGGGGCCGGGCGACACGATGACGGTGCCGGGCGGGCTGGCCCGTGCCCTGTCGAGCGTCAACGGCTGTTTGGCTTACCGGGTGAGCCGCTGATGGGGCCCATTCCCAACGTGGGCGGGCGTGACCTGGCGGAGATTCTGTCGCCGCAAGGCGCTCGGCGGCAGCCGATGCCTGGCTTCGGCGACGAGTACAGCGACATCGTCGACTACATCTTGCGCTGCACGCATCGGATTTGGGAACAGAAGGACCTCGGCCTGATCGCGACCCACTATGCGCCCGGCATCCGGGTCCACACGATGACAGGCCCGGTGGACGGGGTCGGGGGGGTGATCGCGGGTACGGCACGTACACTGGCGGCCTTTCCGGATCGGACCTTGACGGGGGAGGCGGTGATCTGGTCCGCGCAGCCGGAAGGGGCCTATTTTTCCTCGCACCGGATTACCAGCGCGGCCACGAATTTGGGCGCATCGGAGTTGGGTCCGCCGACCGGAAAGCGGATTTCTTTTACGACCATTGCCGATTGCCTTTGCCGGGAGAATCGCATCGTGGAAGAATGGCTGGTGCGCGACTACAGCGCGATGGCGCTGGCCCTGGGCTATTCGCCACGCAAGGTGGCGATGACCCGGGCCGCTGAGGACCGAGCCGCGGGAAGAGGCCGAGCCGAGTGGCGCGTGGAAGCGATGCAACGCGTCGTTGATTCCGCGGGCACGCCATTCCCTGACGGATCGATTCCCGATCCCCATCTCGATCCGCAGGCCTTTGCGCGGGATTTTTTTGATCGCGTCGTGAACCATCGCCGCTTGGCGGCGGTGCGCGATATCTATTGCCCCGCCGCGCATTGGACGGGGCCGGGGGCGCGGCGGCTTTTTGGCTGGGGGGAGATTACGGGCTGGTTCACCGCGCTGATTGGTAGTTTTGGGGATGCTCGGATGACGGTGGACTGGACCACCGCCGTGGAGGTGCCCGGTGGCCACGATATCGCGGTGCGCTGGTCCATGGCCGGCACCCACGATGGTTCGGCGCTCTACGGCGCGCCGTCGCAGGAGCGGGTCTACATCCTCGGTGTTACTCATTGGCGCGTGCTCGGCGGGCGGATTGTGGAGGAGACGACGGTCTTCGATGAGGTTGCGCTACTGCGGCAGATGGAGGGTGGGCTTTGATGGAACTGGCGGAGCTGGAAATCGCGCTGCGTTGCCGTCTGGAGTATGCGCGGCTGGCCGAGACGCACACGCACCGATCGACTCTTGAAGACAGTTGGGGAATCGTCAAGGGCCGCGAGCAGGTGCTGGCGGGTTGGGTGGGGCAAGGCCGGCAAGAGGCGGCGATCCGCGCGGACTTGGGAGAAATGATCGCTTTTACGGTGAGCGAGGGCGACCGGGATTGGCCCGGCCACCGGTGGGTGACGCGCGAGCAGGGGCGAATTCTGCGCGAGATCGTGATTGAAGACCGGGGCGTCGCGCGGCGAGCCCCGGCCGAGCACTCACCCTTGGGAGAACTTCGCGCGGGTATGGGCCAGCTATCCGCAGGCAGCAGGGCGACTCTACCGGCTGGATTTCCGGAAGCCGCGTGGCCCCTGGCGAACCGTTTGCACGCCGCTTGGAATGGGCGGGCGTTCGACCTTTACTCCGCTGAGTGGCTGACCCTGATTGTTACGGCGTTACCCGATGCAACGTTTTACTTTGAGCGTGCCGTGGTGGCCGAAGACCGGATCGCCCTGCTGTGGCGCGTTTTCGGGCACGATGCCAGCGGACGGCGCATCCGGCTGATTGGCAGTGGTCTTTTTACCGCGACTGGAGCCGGAGAGTACCGTTGCGATGAGATCGTGCTCGACCAGGCTGCTTTCAAGGCTCAGATGAGCAAACCGATGCTCGACTATTCGGCGGCTTAGCCGGAGCGGCTACTTGGGGTCGAGCTTGACGCGCAAGGTCGTCGGCAACTCCTTGTCCTCGCCACCCCTCTCCGGGCTGGCTGCAAAGCCGGACGTTTCTACTGGGCAGAGATACGGGTAGAACGCCGTCTCGCGCTTCCTGTTCGCCAGGGTCAAGAGGTTGAAGGCGATGTTATCCTCCGGCCACTGGCCCGGACGGTCGAGTACGATGTTTTTCTGTAAGTCGAGGGGCGCTTGAAAACTTTGTTAAGAAATGTGAAATCTAATCTCCACAATCTACGTCCAATCGTCGTCTAAGTACTCGAAGAGGATACTTCCACGCTGAATCTAACCCTATCCCTGTATTTAGGCGCGGCGATGCTGCTGCTGTCTTGCGGACAACCCGGCCCTAAAGCGGCTGTAGTGGCGGCTGCTGCTCCTCCTCCCGCTCCGTCCGCGACCCTGCGGACTACCGGCACGGTTCAGGCGTTGAAATCCTCGTCGATTCGGGTCCCCCAGATCAGCGGGCTATCCAGCCGAGTAACTCTCGCCTATCTTATTCCGAACGGCAAGCGAGTGGCGCAGGACGAGATCCTGGCAGAGTTTGATCGCACCGCGATTCTCGACGAAGTTCGCGAAACGGAAGCGAAGATCGCTGAATCCGGTCATCAGATTGAAGAGAAGCAGGCGCAGATTCGCAGCGATCGCGCCAAGCGCGAATCCACCGCTCAAGAAGCCAAGGCAGAACTGCAAAAGGCGCAACTCCAGCTGCGGAAAGGGCCGATCCTGAGCGAACTCGACCGGTTGAAAAATGAAGCGAAAGCCAAGACGGCCATCGCCCGGGTGGCCAGTCTCGAAAAATCCCATAGCTTTCGAATCCAAGCCGAAGCAGCCACGCTTAAGGGGCAGGAGCTGAAGCTGGAGCGCTTGAAGCTCACCCTCGAACGGCTGCGTCGCAACCTGGACCGGCTGGTGATTCGCAGTCCGCATGATGGCATGGTGGCTCTCGAAAACGTGTTTAGGAGCGGCTCGATGGGGCCTGCGCAGGAGGGCGATCAGATGAACTCCGGCCAGCCGGTGCTGCGCCTGTTCAGCCCGGACCGCATGGTGGTCGACGCGCTGGTGAACGAGTCTGACATCGCGGTGCTGCAACCGGGCGTGCGGGCGAAGCTCTTTTTGGACGCCTATCCCGGCGCTGAGTTTGTGGCGGAGCTTTCGAACTCCAGCCCCATCGCCACCGCTGGCATGGACTCTCCGGTGCGGACGTTCTCTGCCCGCTTCAAAGTGCTGACGGATGATCCACGGCTGCTGCCGGACCTTTCGGCGGCGCTGGAAATCGTAAGGGAGGTTCGCCGATGAAAGCGCTGGTGGTGATTGTGCTCGCCGCCGGTCTGGCGGCTGGTGGCTACTGGTTCACTCGATCGAAGTCGACTCAAAGTGTCGAAGCGCACTCCAGCTTGCCCACGGCACTGGCTCGCCAGGGCGAGTTTCTCGTGATCACCACCTGCCGTGGCGACCTCGTGGCCAGCCGCTCTGTGCTGGTTACAGCTCCGCTCAACGTGCCCGATCTACGGATTGTGTGGCAAGCGCCCAACGGCGACCCGATCAAAGCCGGGGACGTGATGCTGAAGTTCGATATCAGCAGCGCGCAGCGCCAGTTTCAGGAGAAAGAAGCCAGCCTGCGCCAGGCGGAGGCGCAGTTGGCCGAAGCGATGGCGCAGGCCCAGATTGCTGGGGCGCAAAGCGAACTCGACATCGCGACGCAAAAGACCCAGACCGAACGGGCTCGTTTGGAAGTTTCGCGGAGCGAGATTCTGAGCGTGCTGCAGGCCGAGGAGAAGAAGATCGACCATCGTCTGGCGCAGGACAAATTACGGGTGAAGGAAGCGGACGCCGAACTGATTCGATCGCAAAACGGATCGAAGGTGGCGGCGATGCGGGCGGCGGTGGCGAAGGTGCAGGCGGAGGTGGAGCTGACGAAAAAGAGGATCGGCCAGATGGAGGTGAAAGCGCCTTCGACCGGCGTCGTGAACTACCTGATGAACTACTCCCAAGGCTGGATGAACGCGAAGCCTTTTAAGGTTGGCGACACGGTTTGGCCGGGCAGTTCGGTGGCGGAGATTCCTGACTTGACCAGCCTGCAACTCAAGGGAAAATTGGAAGAGACCGAGCGCGGCCGGCTGAAGGCGGGATTAGCGGCGCGGATCCTGCTGGACCCGTTTCCCGAAAAGCCGTTCGATGCGACTTTGGCCAGCATCGCTCCGCTGGCGGAGCAGAATTTTGAATGGCCGCCGTCGCGCAACTTCCGCGCTTACGGCGCGTTCGAGCAGGTGGACCCTCGGTTGCGGCCCGGCATGAATGGGCGGATGGATGTGATTGTCGACCGGCTGGCCAACGCGATCAGCGTGCCCGCCAAAGCAATTTTCAATCGGAACGGGAAACCGGTGGTGTTGGTGCCCGGGGCCCAAGGTTTGGATTCTTACGCGGTGGAGGTGTTGGCGCGCAACCCGGACGAGGTAGCCGTGAAAGGTATCGCGGCCGGAACCAAGGTTGCTTTGGTGGATACAGAGCGGGAGAAGAAAAAGTGAAGCGAACTATCCTCCGCGGAGTGATTTCTCTTGGTTTGGTTTCGTTGCTGGCGGCGGCGGCGTGGTCGGGCTATCAGACGGTCGAGCGTTGGAAGCAGGGCGAGGCGCGGACGGTTCCGATGGCCAGGGTTACGCGAGGCGACGTCGCGTTTCCGATCTCGGCCAAGGGCAGCTTGCAAGGCGGCAACTCGAAGATGCTGATCGCGCCGATGACGGGCAGTCGCGAACTAACGATTACGCAGCTTGCGAAGCCCGGCGACCTCGTCAAGCAGGGCGATCTGGTGGTGCAGTTCGATACGACCGAGGAGGCGCACAAGCTGCGGGAGGCCAATGCGGACCTGGCCGAGGCTGAGCAGATGGTGGCCCAGGCGGGCTTTGAATCTTCGGCGCGGGAAGAGGAGTTAGAGACGGAGCTGATCGTGGCGCGCGGAGAACTCGAGCAGGCGGAGATTGAATGCCGCCGCAACCCGCTGCTGGCGGCAATTGTCGTGCAGCAGAACGACCTGATGCTGCGCGACGCCCAGGACCGCAAGAACAAACTGGAGAAGGAGTATCCGCAGCGCAAGGCGGCCGCCCGTGCTTCGGTCAATATCCAGGAGGCCGGCCTGAAGAAGGCGACGGTGCTGGCGGCGACGGCCAAACGGAACATCGAAATGATGACGCTGAACGCGCCCACCGGCGGGTACGTGAACATTGAAGCCAACACGAACGGCAACTTCTTTTTCAGCGGAATGATTTTCCCGATGCTGCAACTTGGCGACACGGTGCGGGCCGGCATGGCTGTGGCGCAGATCCCCGATTTCAGCACGTGGGAGGCTTCGGTGGTGGTCACGGAGGCGGATCGAGGTTTGCTGGCCATTGGGCAGCCGGCGCAGGCAAAAGTGGTCGCGCTGCCGGGGCGAAGTTTGCAGGCGAAGGTCTCGAATCTGGGCGGCACGTCGGGACCGCCTTGGCAACGCCGGTTTGAGTGCAAGCTGAGCGTGCTGGACCCCGTCGCCGCGCTGCGGCCCGGCATGAGCGTGAACGTTCAGATTCTGACCGACACGATGAAGAACGTGGTTTGGGTGCCTACGCAGGCCGTGTTTCAAAGCGATGGCCGAACTTTCGTGTATGTCTCCGAGGCGGGCACGTTTGTCGCCAAGGATGTCAAACTGCTGCGGCGGGGGGAGAGCCAGGTGGTGATTGAAGGGCTGAAGGAAGGCACCCTGGTGGCTTTAGCCAGCCCGGACCAGAAGGACACGTCGACCGCTAAAGCAGCGGGGAAGAAATGAGGAGCAGCCAGGGTTTGCTTTCCGACGTCAGCGAGGCGATTACGAATCTGAAGGCGCAGAAGGCTCGGACGGTGCTGACGGCGCTGGGCATTGTCTTCGGGGTGGGTTCGGTGATCGGGATGCTGTCGATTGGAGCGGGGGCGCGGGAGGAGTCGCTCAGACTGATTGAAAAACTCGGCGTGCGGAACATTCTGGTGGATTCCATTTCGGCGACCAGCGTCGAAGAGTTGCAGCAGCGCCGGCGCGCGTCGCAGGGTTTAAACGAACGGGATATTCGCATTCTGGAATCGAACCTGGACGGGGTGGAGGCGCTTTCGCCGCGGCGAACCCTGTACCCCGGCCGGTTGTTGCCGAAGCCCAACGCGGGCACGCCGCTATTGCAAGGGGTGCGTCCGTCGTACTCGACGATTCACGCGCTGGAGGCGATGGAGGGCCGGCTGCTGGCGGAAGCAGATGAGGCAGCCAACGCGGCCGTCTGCGTGGTGGGGCAGTCCGCTAAGATCAACCTGTTTGGTTACGATTCCGCCGTGGGCAAGAAATTGAAGGTGAACGATACGTGGCTGGAGGTGGTGGGCGTGCTGTCAGAACAGGTGGGCGACAGCGGGACGGGCGTGAAGATTCAGGACCGGAATAACGCTATTTTCGTGCCGATTACTACCTTTCAATACCGGTTCTGGGATACGACGCGGTTCTTGAAAGATGAGTTCGACGGGGTGGATATTCGATTGCGGGAAGGTGTTGATAGCGTCCAATCGGCGAAGGTGGTGAGCGCGATTCTGGCCTCGACTCATCGGAGCGTCGAAGACTATGTGGTGACGATTCCGGCCGCGCTGCTCGAACAGCAGAAGCGAACCCAGGCGATTTTCACTTACGTGATGGTGGCTATTGCGGCCATCTCGCTTATTGTGGGTGGCATCGGCATTATGAACATCGTGCTGGCGACGGTGATGGAGCGGACGCGCGAGATCGGCATTCGGCGAGCGATTGGGGCAAGACGGAGCGACATTGTCCGGCAGTTTCTCATTGAGAGTATTCTGATCTCGGTGGGGGGTGGCCTGGCGGGCATCGCCTTCGGGATTGGCTTAAGCTGGCTGATCGCTACGGTGGCGGAATGGAACACCATTGTTACTCCGCTTTCCGTTGCGGTGGCGTTTGGCGTGTCGGTTTGTGTCGGGGTGCTGTTTGGGATCTATCCGGCGATGAAAGCCGCTGAGATCGATCCGATTGAAGCCCTTCGTTATGAATAGCCCCGCACGAACGATGGGATCGAAGCTACAGCCAGTCAAGCGATAAGTGAACAGGATCGGAGCTAACCCCGCCACCTTTGCCCCAAATCCAATCGCTTCCGGCAATACTCAAGACTTCGTTCCAGGTCTGCCCGCTGCTGTTCCTTGATCGCCGCCGCCAACCCCGCCCCCGCGGCCCCGGGCCGGCTCACGACCATGCTCCCCAGAAACGGATACCCCTTCTTGGCCAGCGCCACGAACCGCGCAAAATCCGCCGCCACCATCCCCGGAAAGAACTTCCAGAAATCAGGTTCCAGATACGGCAGCGCCTTCGGCTCGTTCCCGGTAATGATCTCCAGGAGCACCGGCGCAGTTGGATTGAACTGTCGAAATCGGCCAATCAACTGCCCGAAATCTGCCATCCCGTCGCCCATCGCCACCCATTGCATCGCCGCGCCGCGCGGATGCTCATACACCACAAAGTCCCGGAAGTGCGAAGAAACGATGTAGGGCCCTAAGATCTCCATCGTGAACAGCGGATCCTCCATTACGCTCAACGGATTCCCCGAGTCATAACAGACCCCGCAAATTCCCTTGCCCGCTTCCTCGATCACGGTCGCCAACTCCCGCGCTCGCAACTCCCCATGATTCTCGAACGCCAACTTCACACCGGAGTCCTCCACCCGGCTCCGAACCGCCCGCAACGTCTTCATCGTATCGTCCATCAATTCAACCATCGACGCCTTGCCGTACCGGTCGTCCGCGCCGCCCACCGTGCATCGTACCGTCGGCGAACCAAACGCCCGCGCCACCCGGACCGCTTCGGTCACGTAGCTCACCGGGTCACCTTGGCGCTGTGGATTCCAACCCTTCCCGAGCGTGCAGATACCGCCATACGCCGGCTCCACCTGAATCCCCAGCCGACCCGCCTCGTCCTTGATCCGTCGCAGATTCGCCTCATCCCGGTTCCCGAGGCCGGCCACCGAAAGCTGGATAATATCCACCTTCTGCGCCGCCGCGTACTCGAGCAGCGCCGTCGCGTTCAACCCATGACTGCGAATGGAGTACGAAGCAAAGCCCAACCGAGCCCTCGCCACGGGTGCGGCCGGAAGCAGCCCGCTCCCCAGCGCACTGCCCAACAGCGTTTCCATAAAGGATCGACGATGCACGAGTCCCCTCTTCAGTCGGCTTTGAATCCTCGCTCATTATATACACTGGCTTCTCCCGGCTCGCTAAAACGGACGTAACTTACAGGTAAACTCCTTTCTTTTTACTGTTTATCGCCGAACGTAAGCTACTTCTCAGAGCCCCGCCGGATCGATTACACTGAATGGCTAATTCCGCTCAACCGACGACAATTCCTGGCCTCCGGCCTTGCCGCCTTCGGGGCCGCCCGGCTTCCGAATTTCGTCATTATTTTGGCCGATGATCTCGGCTGTGGCGACCTCGGCTGCTTCGGCAGCACGACCAACGAAACGCCTCACCTCGACCGCATGGCCGCCAAGGGTGCTCGCTTCACCGATTGCTACGTCCCCATGCCCTACTGCGCCCCCTCCCGCGCCTCGCTGCTCACCGGCCGTTACCCCTTCCGTCATGGCATGCGGTCCAATCCTTCCCCGGACAATGGCCAACACCGCCGGTAACTTACTTTACTTACCACCACGGTGCAAGATCCGATGTGGCCGTACCCCACCGCGGGCGACATCAACGTACTTGGGCAGACTAACAACAACTCCATCTATCACGGAGGCACAGCCTCGCTCGTAGGCCGCGTCTGCGGCGGCATCGGCTTTCGCTTTAATTATACGTTTTCTAAGTCGATCGACGACAACACTGATGGCCAGTCCGACACCCCCAACCAATTGAACTGGGGTTTCTCGAAGGTGCAAAACCCGACCGACCGGAAATCGAACCGTTCGGTGCCTAAGTTCGATTCGCGGCATCGTTTTAACGTTACGAGTAACTACGAACTGCCGTTTGGAAAGGGCCGCCGATTCTTCTAATAGCGCGGGATCATTTCTAAACCCGCGGGCGGCTGGAGCAGCCTGTACAGCGGCTTCCCGTTCACGCTTTTGCTCGGCGACGCCAACGGCATCCCCGGCGCGAACACTCTCGGCCTGGCCGTCCGCCCCGACCTCGTGCCTGGCGTCCCGATACGAGATCCCCGCTGGACCCGTCAAAAAGCCAACGATATCCCCTATTTCAACCAACAGGCCTTTGCCCGCCCCGCCTTTGGCCAACTCGGCGATGCCCCCTGGACAATGGACTGGGCTCGCGGACCCTGGCGGCCGAACCTGAATCTTTCCGTCTTCCGTTCGTTCTACCCCTTTGAAAACCGCCGCCGCTACCTGCAACTACGCGGCGAATTCTATAACGCACCCAACCACACGTGGTTCGCGATGAACCCCAATTCCAGTGTCCGAATCTTCTCGACCGCTCCTCGGTTCCCCCCTTTCCCCTCGGTTCCCCCCCTTTCCCCTCGGTTCCCGCGAACACCTCGTGGCCGCCAACTACAACCCCACCTACGGGGTCCTTCACCTGAATAACAACCACGCGGGCCGAATCATTAAACTCGCCATCAAGGTGTACTGGTAGTCCCCCGTGCTATAAGAGGATGTTCCGCTATGCATCCACTAAAAGTATTCCTCATTCTCCTGACCACGGTCGGCGTCCTCTCCGCCCAATCCGAATACCTCTTCTCTGACGGTGGCCATCCCACCAAAGTTCGCCTCGCTGAAGACGAACTTTTCTCCCGCGCGAACCGGGGAGTCCGATCTGTCGCCACCGGCCAGGCCTGGGGCAGCGGCTCCGTTCTCCGTCTTGAAACCTCGGCCCGGAAGTTCGCCCGCGCCAATTGGGCTCAGGACTCCCGCGCTCTGGCCCCGGTCTTTTATGACCTCGCCGATCTCTCGCCCCGCGCCACTTCGGAAGCCCGCCGCGCCGCCGCGCGCCGCGTCATGACCGCCAAACTCCACGTCCGCCTGGAACCGGGTCACACCGAATCCCTCGCCCCCACCCGCCCTCTCGCCTTTGAAGCCTCCCTCCTCCCCGGCTGGGTCCTCGTTTCCTATGACGACGCTTTCGCCGCCCTCGACGCCGCCGACTGGCTCAGCCGCCAAGGCGGTTACGAATTCTCCCCCGTCTTCTCCCGGGTCATGTCGAAGCGTCAGATCCTCAATAAACTGCCGAACGACACTTACTACTCGAAGCAGTGGCACCTCCAGTCCTCCGCCTTCAACCTCACCATGCGCAACGCCTGGGACCTCGCCACCGGCAAGGACATCAACATTGCGATCGTCGATGACGGCCTTGAAATCGGCCACGAGGACCTCTCGGCCAACTCGTATTCCCTCGGACAAGGCCTCCACATCAACTTCAACGAAGGCGATCCCGACGATCCCTCTCCCCTCAAAACGGAAGATAACCACGGCACCAGCTGCGCGGGACTGGCTGCTGCTGTCGGCTTCAACAACCTGGGAGTCATCGGCGTCGCCCCCGCTGCCGGCGTGATGGGCGTCCGCCTCATCGCCGGGGACTCCCCGGACGATGCCGCCGGACGCGCCCTCGCCTGGCAGCCTAAGGACATTATCACCCATGTTTCCTCCAACTCCTGGGGCCCCTCCGACGACGGCGCCAACGGCGGACGCATCAGCTCTCTTCAACTCGCCGGCATCGAAAAAGGTGCCCGTGAAAACCGCAACGGCCTCGGGACCGTTTTTGCCATCTCCGCCGGAAATGGCCGCGCGGAGAACGACGATCAAAGCTACGACGGTTTTTCCAGCTCCCGCTACGCGATCGCCGTCGCCGCCGTCGACCGCGAAGGTAAACAAAGTTCCTACTCCGAGAGCGGCATGGGCGTCGCTATCTCCGCTTTCGGCGGCGAATACAAACAGCCCAACGTCATGTGGACCACCGACAACATGGGTGCCGATTCCCACGCCTCCAAGCTCGAAAAACACGAAACCACCCTCGCCCCTCCGAACTACACAGATTCCTTCAACGGAACCTCCGCCGCCGCCCCCCAAATCTCCGGGGCGATCGCTCTCATGCTCGAGCGCAACCCCCGACTCGGCTACCGCGACGTCAAAGAGATCCTTATGCGGACCGCCAACCGGGAGGGTCTCCAGGGTAAAGATGAGTTCGTCAAGAACGGGGCCGACATCGTCCTCAGCCACTCCTTTGGAGCGGGTCTCGTCAACGTCTCGGCCGCCCTCGAGCTTGCCCCCCGATGGACCAACCTCGGCCCACTCGTTTTCGCCGAAGTCGAACTGACCGGCACTGGTGCCATCCCTGATGACGGCACGGTCGTTTCCACCGATGTCCCGGTTTCGAATCGCCTGCGCGTCGAACATGTCGAACTGACCTTTTCGATCAAACACGCCAATCGGGGCGACATCACGATCGGCTTCATCTCCCCCTCCGGCATGCTCAGCGTCGCCCAACCCCGGCCCAACGACGACAATGCCGATTTCACCAACTACACCATGACCTCGGTCATGCATTGGGGCGAATCCTCGGCCGGTACCTGGAAACTCGTCTTTGCCGACAACGTCGCCAACGGCGTCGCTGGCACCATCACGGCGGCGAAGCTTCGGTTCCTCGGCACCGCCCAATAGCGCTACTAATCCCGATTACAGACGGCGGCCTGTAGGCGCTGGCCGTGACGTGGTGCCAGCCTAGCTTGGCATAATTGGCAGGAGGTTGGGCCAGGGCGGCAGGAGCCAACCATAGACTCAGGAGGAAGATGGAGAGCGGGTAAATCAAGTAACGTGGATGCCGCACTCGATGATGCGGACGCAAGCTAGGCGATCAGTTGGGCAATGTTGAATAATGGTACGGCGTGACGCTCGAAACACTCCAACTCGAAAATCGACCGGCTATTATGGCGCTTGCCCGGCTTTATGCGGCT
>JBBRIO010000050.1:0-15689 GCA_038220855.1 Bryobacterales bacterium
GAGCTTGACGGCGTGCTCGATGCGGCGGGCAATCAGTTCGGGCGATTCAATTTGCGTGTCCTTGATATCGATTACGCTGAGGCCGAGACCGATCTTCGGATCGAGGTCTTTGAAGTGTTCGAGTTCATCGTAACCCCGGCGGGCGAATTCGAGAATGTAGTGGTTGGCGTGCATGCCGTTGAGGAAGGGCATGAGGTCTTTCCAAAAGCCTTTCTGAACGCTTTGGCCGCCGTAGTTTCCGAAGCAGATATGGACGCCGCGAACGCCCTTGATGCCGGCGAGGACTTCGTTCAAGGCCGGGAGGGCCCATTCACGGTCTTCGGGATGGCCGCTAATATTGGCTTCGTCGATTTGGATGATTTCGGCGTCGATCATTTCCGTTTGCGCGCGGAGCACGCGGGCGATGGCCATGCAGAGTTCGTCGCGTTTCTTGTAGTGCCGATCGGTGAGCACCTTCGTCAACATGTGCGGACCGGTGCAGGTGAATTTGATTTTTGAAGTGGTCAGGGTCTTGGTGAAATCGTATTCTCGCTGCAGATTCAGCAGGCCTTCGCCGACGTTGTCGAAGACGATGCCGGCGGGGTCGGTGCGATAAGTCAACTGCGTGTCGTCGCGAAATTCCTTAATATCGGTAACCGAAAACTTCGTGCGGATGCCGGACATGCGGCTGATGAAGTAGTCGATCATGCCGTTGGTTTCCGGGTGGCTGGGGTCGAAGCGATTGAGTTCGCCGTCGGCTACGACGTCGATCCCGGCGAGTTCTTGCGTCTTCAAAACCACCATGATGGCGTCGCGGAGAGCGCCCTTCGAGGTGTTGTTGAAGAGCCATTGTGGGGTCGGATAGCTGCCGACCACAGTTGTCAGGATGGACATAAACCTTCATTGTATCTAGATGCACCTGATTGCTCTGTTTGCCGCCGCCGCGCTTCAGTTCACTTCCCAGACGATCGCCACCGACCTGAAGGGCGGCTACCAGGTGATCGCCGTGGACATGAACAAAGACGGCAAGCCCGATCTGCTTGCGCTGGCGAGCGGGGTAACGGAGCTGGTCTGGTACGAGAACCCTTCGTGGCAGCGGCATGTGATCGTCACAGACGTGAAGCGGATGATCAACGTATGGCCTATGGATGTGGACAAAGACGGGATTCCGGAACTACTGCTGGCTCATGCCTTCGAGAACGAGGCGGCCCGCTCGGTCGGGCTCGTCAGCTATTTGCACTTCGACGGGAAGGCTTGGAATATTCGAGAGATTGATCGATTGACGACGAGCCACCGGCTGCGGAGCGCGAACGGTTTATTCATCAATTCCCCGCTGACGGGAGCGAGTGCTGTGGCCCCGGACTACCGCGACCACACGCCGCTCGTGGCTTACGCTCCGGGTGATTTTCAACGGCGGCAGATCAGCGTCGACGATGAAGGGGTGGTGCACGGGATTTTCATCCACGACTGGAATCGAGATGGTCTGGACGACGTCTTGACGGCGAGCTTTAAGGGCATTTGGGTGAATCTGGCGCATCGCGACGGCACGTGGACCCGGCAGCAGATTTCGGCAGGCGACCCGGCGCCGTGGCCGAAAAGCGGGTCGAGCGATGTGACCGTTGGCCACCTGCGAAAGGTGCGATTTCTGGCGGCGATCGAGCCTTGGCACGGAAACCAGGTGAGCATTTACCGCTACCACCGAAAGGAGTGGCAGCGGCAAGTGATCGACGATTCGCTGACTGACGGCCATACGATTCATGCGGCCGATTTCGACGGGGATGGGAGGGACGAAATTTTGGTGGGAACGAGGCAGGGCGGGCGTGGCGTGTATCTGTACCGCGAGGTGAAGGGCCGTTGGACGCGGCAGGTGATCAGCGAGGGCTTGGTGGCGGCGGGCGGCTGCGCGGTGGCGGATTTCAATCGGGACAAGAAGCCCGACATTGCGTGTATCGGCTCAACGACGGCAAACCTAGTACTCTGGACACAACGATGATCCGCCGTTACGCTGAACTTTTCCCCGCTGACCTGGCCCCGGGCTGGTTGGCGATTTGTCCGTGGGGGGCGCTCGAATGGCACGGTGACCATTTGCCGCTGGGCCTGGACGGGATCGTGGCGGAGGGCTTTGCCGAACGCTTGGCGGAACGCACGGGCGGGGTTTTACTGCCGACAACGTGGCTGCCGATCACGGCGTTGCCGCATCGTTGTTCCCTGACGTTTTCGACGAACCTGGTTCGGCAGGTGCTGGACGAACTGCTGGAGCAGTTGCAGAGTGCCGGGGCGGCGAAGGTGGCCTTGGTGACTGGGCACTATGCCCAGGGTCATGAGCTGGAATTTTACGCGGCGGCGGCTCGGTCGCCGCTGCCCGTTTACGCGGCGACGCCGCTGGAGCCACTCGAAGACGAGGCCTTGATGGACCACGCCGGGCAGCACGAAACGGCGCAGCTTCATTTGCTGCGGCCGGACTTGATTCGGCTTGATCAGATTTCCCCCGAGGTGATCCTGGGCGATCCGCCGCATCCGCCGTTTGAAGGCGAAGAGTTGTTTGCGCGGGCCCTGGAACGGTGGGAAGTTTTTCTTACCGAAGACCCCCGTCTGTTCTACAACCGGCGGCGCGCCGCATACCAGCCCTACGTCGACCGCTACCTGAAATCGAACTGGGAGCAGGCGGCGGCCGACTGGTGGGCCGAACACCAAGCAAAATAGAGGTATGGAACTTCGTCCTTATTCGTCGGGTGACCACGCCGCTTGCGTCGGGCTGTGCGGGCCTTTCTCGGTGCCCGACCACTTTGTCGTGATGGAGCATGAGGGCGCGGTGATTGGCTGCGGCGGCTATACTTCCGACGGCGAACTGGTGCTGGGGACGATTCGTCCGGACCTGCGTCGCCAAGGCTTGGGGCGTTTTTTGCTGCTGGCTCGACTGCGGGAATTGGCCAAGCTGCCGGGCGTTTCTCACGCCCGGTTGCGGGCCCCGGCGGGGTTCGCGAGCTTTTATGCCAAGCAGGGTTTCAAACCGGCGGGGCCAGCGGGCGAGATGCAACTGCGACTGAACGTTTGCCCCTAGGTGACCCCATCGCGTTCGGGACCGCAGTCGAGATAGCTGCGGGATTTTAGGACGGCGCGGAGGCGGACGACGGCTTCGCGGACCTCTTCGAAGCTGGTATATATGGGGGCCAAGCCGAAGCGGATGAGGTCTGGGGCGCGGAAGTCCGGGATGACCTGGTGTTGCTCGATTAAGGCGCGGGTGATGCGCCAAGCTTCGGGATGGCGAATGGATACGTGGGAGCCGCGCTGGGCGGGGTCGCGGGGGGTTACGACTTCGGTCGCGAAGGGGGCGAGGAGTTCGTCGTGGAGGGCGATCATGTACTCGGTAAGTTGAATCGATTTGGCCCTTAAGGCGGGGATGCCGGCTTCAATCGTGAGATCAAGGCCGGGCTCCATGGCGAGCATCGAAAGGACCGGCGGGGTGCCAACGAGGAAGCGCTCGATGCCGGGGGCGGGTTCATATTCAGAGGCAAAATCGAAGGGACGGGCGTGGCCGAACCAGCCGCGAATGGGGTTGGAAAGTTGGTTTTGGAGGTCTTCGCGGACGTAGAGGAAGGCCGGGGAGCCGGGGCCTCCATTCAAATATTTGTAGGTGCAGCCGACGGCGAGGGCGACCTGGCGCCGGGTGAGATCGAGCGGAAGGACGCCGACGGCGTGGCTGAGGTCCCAAAGCTCGAAGCCTCCACGGTCAAAGTCGGCGAGGGCACCGGAG
The DNA here is from genome assembly GCA_038220855.1 of Bryobacterales bacterium. GTDB lineage: Bacteria > Acidobacteriota > Terriglobia > Bryobacterales > Bryobacteraceae. Next base: position 3,734 of record JBBRIO010000050.1, read on the forward strand.
CGGAAATCGACGGCGTTGAGGAGGCGTAGTTCGCCGTTCGTGTTCTGGCGATCTCTGACGACGTAAAGGTCGGAAGGGAAATCGGTGGCGGCGGCCGCGACGGTTCGCCCGGCGGCCTCGATAAGCTTGAACAGGTTTACGGAAGTGGAATCGCAGACGACGACCTCGTGCGGCCGGGCACCGACGATCGTGGCGACCTTGGCGCCGAGCCGGCGGGAGAGCGTATACCAGCCTTCATTCCAGCCCCGGATCAGGCGGCGGCCCCACTGTTCTTCGATCGCGTTGTGAAGCAGCCCGATGGCAACTTTCGGCAAGCGGCCGAGGGAATTGCCGTCCATGTAGAGCATCGGTTCTTCGCCAAAAACGAACCGATCCCGGAAATGGCGCAACGGGTCTCGCCGATCGGCGGCGATGGCATAATGCGCACTCGCGAACATAGGATCCATATACGCTACACTATCTTCTTGCAACCCCCGCGGGTAACAGTGGTCATCCCTACCCTATCAGCCGACGCTGCACTCTGGGACTGCGTGCGCTCCCTCGAACGGCAGACGTTTCGGCATTTTCAAACTGTGATCGTGGATAACAGCGGCCGGGGTTTAGTGCGAAACGGACCGGAGACTACGGCGATCGTGTTGGAACCGCCCGCCAACGTTGGGTTCGGAGCGGCGATTAACTTGGGTGCGCGGGAATACCCGAGCGAGTTTGTTGCCTGCTTGAACGACGACGCGGTGGCTGGCCCGGAGTGGCTGGAGTCGCTGGTCGAAGCGCTGGACGCCTTTCCTGAGGCTGGCATGGCGGCTAGCCATATTGAACTGGATGAGTGGGGGCGGGTGGATTCGGCGGGTCTGCGGATTGCGGTCGACGGATCGAGCAAGCAACGGACGGACCCGGGAGGGGCCGACGAGTGCCTGCTCCCGAGTGGATGCGCGGCGCTCTACCGCCTGGATTTATTTACCCGGCTGGGCGGTTTCGACGAATCGTTTTTTCTGTACTGTGAAGACACCGACTTGGGGCTGCGGGCGCGGTGGGCGGGATGGACGTGCCGGTATGTTCCTTCGGCCCGCGTACTCCATCGCTATTCCCATTCGGCGGGTCGGGCCTCGACTCTGAAGGCCTACCTGGTCGAGCGGAATCGGCTGCGGCTGGTATGGAAATGCTTTCCCATGCGGCGGCTGATTTTGGTTCCCGTGGCAGCGGCGACCCGTTATTTTCTGCATCTAATTGCCTTGCTCGATGGACAGGGTGCGGCGGGCGAGTTTCGCGCTAGCGGCAACAATCCGCTGCAGTTGCCGCTGTTTGTTCTTCGCGCTCATCTCGACCTTCTGGTGTGGATGCCGCGGTTGCTGGCCGATCGCCGGCGGATCCGCCGTTCCGCTCGGCTAAGCGCGGAGGAGTTCTGTGCGCTCCTCGACCAACACCAAATCTCCCTGGCGGAGGTAGCGGCGTCTTGATCCGACCCACCGGGCCCGAAGCCCTGATGATTCTTATCCCCGCCTACAATGAAGGCGGGTCGATCCGGAAAGTGGTGACCGAGGCGCGGACGAAGGTTCCCGGAGTGCCGATTCTGGTGATTGATGACTGCTCGATGGACGACACTCGTACGGAGGCGATTATCGCCGGTGCCGATGTGATCTCGGTACCCTACCACCTCGGCTTAGGTGGCTGTGTCCAGGCGGGCTATCGCTATGCTTACGACGCCGGGTTCCATTACGTAATCCGCATTGATGGCGATGGCCAACACGATCCTCGTTTCATCCCGCTCCTGTTCGAGAGGCTCCGCGAATCGCGGGTGGAGATGGTGATTGGTTCACGTTACCTGAACGGCAAAGTGCCGGCGACAAGTTTTGCTCGCGGAGTTGGAATTTGGTTTTTCCGCCAAGTGCTGCGGCTGATTCTCGACAAAGAAGTCCACGACCCGACCTCGGGATTCGTGGGGGTGAGCAGGCAGGCGCTAGAGGTTTTCGCGCGCAGTTTCCCGTTGGAGTACCCCGAGATTGAGGCGCTCGTCGTACTGCAGCGCCGTCAGTTTCAATTCGTTGAGGTGCCTGTCGTAATGCGAGCTCGCATGGCGGGTCAAAGCACAATCACCGCTCTCCGGTCGTTCTCTTACGTGCTGCACGTACTTTTGGGCGTCGTCGTGAATATCCTGAAGTATGAGGGGAAGCGCCGCAAGGATTAAGCTATGGATCGGTTACTCAACATCGTCGCCGGGATGAGCATTCTGCTCATCGGAATGGTTTTTTTCGCCATCCGTCGCGCCCATATCCGCGTCGAGTATTCAGTCAGTTGGCTCAGCGCCGCGCTGGTCATGCTGATCCTATCCCAATGGCAGTGGGCGCTTCTTCAATTCGCTCAATTTCTCGGGGTGAACAATGCGCCGTTTGCCCTTTTACTGATTATTCTAAGCCTATTTGTCATCGTCTTCTTCCGCTTCTCGGTCATCATCAGCGATCTGAAGGACGCTAACATCGCACTGACGCAGAAGCTTGCCATTATCGAATATCAACTGCAGCATGTCCAAGAAAAACACCCCCCTACCGACCCTTCCTAGTCCCACGCCTTGGTGGCCAGTGGCCGCCGGTTTGCTTTTGCTGGCGTTCGCGCTGATGGAGATCTACGGCCCGGCGATGAGTGGTCCGTTCCTATTCGACGACCGCTATCTGCCGTTTCTGAGCCCCGGGTTTGCAGACAATCCTTTGCGCGCCTGGGTGGTTGGGGTGCGGCCGATGCTGATGGTGACTTACTGGATGAACACCCGGATGTTCGGGTTGGACCCGTATTGGTTTCATTTCATCAATCTGGTGATGCATGGCATCGCTGGTGCGTGCGTTTGGTTGATCGCGATGAAGCTTTTGAACCATCGCGTGTTCGCCGCATTGTGCACGCTGGTGTTCCTGGTGCACCCGTTGCAGACCGAGGCCGTCGGCTACATCGCGGGCCGGTCGGACGTCGCGGCGGGGATGTTCTTCTTCGCTACCTGGGCGGTCTTTCTGTATCGCCGGGATCAGGCGATCCGCGCAGGCGAAGTGCTTCTGATTATGGTGTTGTATGGAATGGCGGTGCTGACGAAGGAGCACACGATCGTGCTGGTCGCGGTGCTGTTGCTGACCGACTACTACTTCAACCCCGGGTTTACTTTTGAGGGAATTCGGAAGAACTGGAAGCTCTATGCCGGCTTGGTGGTCGCGGCAATCGCTCCGATGCTATTTCTATTCCGGACGTTGCAGAACGCCAACTCGGCCGGATTCAACATGAAAGACCTGACGGCCACCGACTATCTGCTAACGCAGGTTCGGGCGCTTTGGGTATATGTCCGGTTGTTCTTCGCGCCGATCTCGCAGAACCTGGACTACGACATGCCGATCTCCCGTACATTGTGGGATTACGGATCGTGGTTGAGCTTGTTGAGTTGGGTGGTCTTGGCTGGCATCGCCTGGGCCAAACGCAAGGAGTGGCCGCTGGCAAGTTTTGGGTTCTTCCTGTTTCTGATTCTGCTCGCTCCGACATCCTCGATCCTGCCTATTCGGGACGTGCTGGTGGAGCGCCGGATGTACATGGCGGTGTTCGCCCTGAGCCTGATCGCGGTGGAGTTCCTTCGCCGATGGAAGACGAGTACCACTTCGCTTGCGGTGCTGACGGCGGTGATTGGGGTGGGGCTGATGGCTGTAACCTATCAACGGAATGAGGTTTGGGGGTCGGCGTTAGCGCTGTGGGGCGACGCGGCGGCGAAGTCCCCGAACAAGGCTCGCCCGCACTTTCAACTGGCGTATGCCCACTACGAAAAGGGGCAATGCGTTGAGGCGAGCCGCTCCTATGCACGGGCCTCCGAGTTGCAACCCCCCGACGACCAACTGTTCGTCGACTGGGCGCTGGCCCTGGATTGCGCGGGACAATCCGCCCTCGCCTTAAGCCGTTTGGAGGATGCAAACAAGATCAAACCGACGGCCCATAACTATGCCCTGATGGGTATGATTCGGGGCAAAACCCAACAGTACGAGGAAGGGTTAGCGGCCTTGGCGGAGGCCGAAAAGCTGGATCCTCGCTTCGCGATGTTGTTCGCTTACCGCGGCAACATCCATCTTGCGCGCAGCGAATACGACCAGGCCATTGCGTCATTTAAGCAGGCGCTGGTGATTGAACGCGAACTGGGTCCCGCGATCCAGGGATTGCGTAACGCCACCAACGCTAAGGCGAAGGCTGATGCGAATCGGCGTTAACGCCTTATTCCTTATCCCAGGCGAGGTGGGCGGGACGGAGATCTATCTTCGCAATCTGCTGGCAGCGTTCGCCGCCGAACCGGACGACCACGAGTACCTACTCTTCACGAATCGCGAGACCGGGGACAGCCTCGCGCCGCCTGACGATGCTCGTTTTCAATCGTGGCCCCAACCGATCGCTGGGCGCTTTCGACCCGGCCGCATCTTGTGGGAGCAGTTGGTCATGTCGACCGGGGACTGCGACGTTCTGCTCAATCCTGGATTCACGTCGCCGTGCTTCGCCCGTTGCCCCCAACTGACATGGCTCCACGATCTGCAGCACAAGCGCCATCCGGAGTACTTCAAGTTAGCCGATCTACTGGCATGGCAGTTTTTGGTGTGGGCCTCCGCGCGCCGATCGACGGAGCTGCTGACCCTCAGCGAGAGTTCGCGCGAAGACATCCACCGCTTTTATGGGGTACCGCTGGACCGCATCCACGTCGCCGCGCCGGGCGTGGGCGAAGTCTTTCCGGCCATCCACGCCGAGCGGAACGAACCCATCGTGCTTTGCGTCTCGACGCTGCATCCGCACAAGGGAATTGAGACTTTGCTTGAAGCGTTTGCGATTTTCCGCGTCCGCCACCCCGAGTTCCGATTGGTCTTAGCCGGTATGAAAGGCTTTCATACCCAGGTGATTGAGGCCAAAGCAGGGGCTGGGGTGGAGATTACCGGTTGGCTCGACCGTGAGGATTTGTACGACCTCTATCGCCGCGCCAGCCTGTTTGTGTTCCCTTCCACTTTCGAAGGTTTTGGCATGCCGATTTTGGAGGCGATGGCCTCCGGCTTGCCGACCATTTGCACGAATGCCCGGCCGATGTCGGACGTGAGTGGCGACGGGGCATTGCACTTCGAATCAGGAAACGCGGTGGACTTGGCTCGACAGATGGAACGCGCGTTAACCGAACCCGGGCTGATCGAAAAAGGAAAGCGGCGCGCCGCCGACTTCACTTGGCAGCGCACCGCGCGGACGGTCCTCGATTTGGCTACCGCAGCAAATCTTCGAGCTGTATCTTTGCGTCGGTCTTCGCGTCGCGGTACTTGATGATCACCGGGGTGTAGATGGAAATACCCCAGTCTTTGCCGGGCCCGCTGGTTACGGCCCGCGAACCGGCGACGACGACAGCACCGGCCGGGATCACGAGCGGCTCATCGTCGGTTGCCTTGATGACCGTGCCGTTGACCAAGTCGTAGACCGGGGTGGAGCGGTTCAGGATGGTCCCCGTGCCTAGGACGGCCCGCGACTTCACGACCGTCCCTTCATACACACCACAGTTGCCGCCGCACAGAACGTCGTCCTCAATGATTACCGGAAGGGCCCCTACCGGCTCCAGGACGCCGCCAATCTGCACGGCGGCCGACAGATGGACCCTGGCCCCGATCTGCGCGCAGGAACCCACCAGGACATGGGAATCGACCATCGTACCTTCGCCGACATACGCACCGACATTGATATACATCGGCGGCATGCAGGTGACCGACCGGCCAATGTAGCACCCGTCCCGCACGCTGGATCCGCCAGGGACGATCCGGATGCCGGCATCCGGCGGGAACTGGCGCACCGGATACGTGGCTTTGTCCATGAACGGCTGCCGTTGCGCGTCGATGGACATATCGACGATGGAGCCGAGCCGGAAGCCGAGCAGGATGCCCTTCTTCACCCAGGCGTTAACGCTCCAACCGGTGGCCGTGGAAGGGTCCGGCGAAGCACTACGGATCTCGCCGGCGTTCAGAGCGGCCTTGAACTCGCCGAACAGCTTCCAGTGCTCTTCCCGGTAGCCACCGGCTGGCTTGTTGTCGAAGGCGTCTTCAATTCTTGTTTGCAAGGAATTCCTCCCATATCGCATCTAATTTCGCCATCGTTGCCGCCGTGGGCGGGCACATCGGCAACCGCCACACGGGCTGCAATAAGCCCATTTTCGCCATCAGGTACTTTACCGGAATCGGATTCGATTCCACAAAATTCGCGTCCATCAGCGGCAGCCACTGGCGCTGGATTGCCCGGGCGCCGGCGTAGTCGCCTTGGGCGGCTTTGCGTGCCAACTCCGTCATCTCTCCGGGAATCTGATTCGAAACGACCGAGATGATGCCGTGGCCGCCGAGGGCGGTCAGCGGGATCGTGATGGCGTCGTCGCCGCTCAAGACATGAAAGCTTTCGGGCACTTCGTGCACCACTTTCGCCATCTGGCTGATGTTGCCGGAAGCCTCCTTCACGGCAACGATGTTGTCGATGGCCGCCAGCCGCTTCAGGGTCGCTGGCTCCACGTTAACGCCCGTCCGCCCAGCCACGCTGTAGATGACTATGGGCGTTTTGACGGCGGCCGCAATGGCGGCGTAGTGCTGGTAGAGGCCTTCCTGCGTGGGCCGGTTGTAGTACGGCGTTACCGAGAGGAGCCCATCGACCCCCATCGCTTCGAGTTCCTTCGACAGGGCGATGACCTCGGCGGTGTTGTACCCGCCAGCCCCGCCGACCACCGGCACCTTGCCTTTGGCCTCTTCGAGTGTAATCTCCACGACGCGCAGATGCTCCTGATGGGTCAGCGTGGGCGATTCGCCCGTCGTGCCACAGGGCACGAGAAAACTGATTCCCTCGCGGATCTGCCGCTGGACCAACGCACGCAGCGTTGGCTCGTCCAACGATAGATCCTGATTAAAGGGGGTTACGATCGCGGTGCCGCATCCGATAAACATTGGTCTTTACCTCGCTCCGAACAAAATCTCTGAAAACTCGTAGAAGCCTTTCTTGCCGACAATCCAGTTGGCCGCCTGCAGGGCCCCGCGCGCGAAGCCTTCCCGACTGCGCGCCGTATGGCGCAGGGTGATCGTGTCGGCCGCGGAATCGAAGCCGATCTCATGGGTCCCCGGCACCCGCCCGGCACGGTTCGAACTGACGTCGATGTTCCTTGGATAGCCGGCGGCCTTCATCTCTTCCACCAGCTTCAACAGCGTGCCGGAGGGAGCATCCTTCTTTTCGTCGTGATGGATCTCCCAGGCGTAGGCACCGTAGTCGGGCTGGGCACTGAGGAGTTTGGCGGCTTCGTGAATCAGCTTGAAGAACACATTGACGCCGACTGAATAGTTCGGCGACCACAGGACGGGACTGGCGTGTTTTTCGCTGGCCGCGCGGACCCGGTCCATGTCGTCGAGCCAGCCCGTGGTGCCGATCACGACCGGGACGCCGAGGGCGGTGAGCGCTTCGACGTTGCGAACGGTAGCACCGGGGATCGAAAATTCGATCGCGACGTCAATGCCCGCAAAGTTTTCGGCGGTGAGGCCTTCGAAATTTGCGTTGTTGTGCTCATCGAGAATCAAGCCGACGCTGAGGCCGTATTCAGGTGCGAGCGCCTCCAACATCTTGCCCATTTTGCCGTAGCCTATTAATGCCAGCTTCATTCAAACACCTTTTCATCGAGAGTTGCGAAGAACTCGCCATGCAGCGCGGCCACGGCCGCGGGCAGGGCGCTATCGGCGACCACCACACTGAGGTTCAGCAAAGACGCACCCTGGCTGATCATATGCAAATTAGTCTCGCGAAGCGCGCCAAACGCCGTCGCCGCCACTCCGGGGGTGGCCTTTATCCCTTCACCGACCAGGCAGATAATCGACAGATTGCGCTCGACCGTCACCTCCGCGATCTTCGAAATCTCTGCGACAATCGCCTCCAGGTGTTCGGTGTTGTCGATCGTGAGGGAGACTGAAACCTCGGAGGTCGAGACCATATCGACGGGGGTGGCGTACCGATTGAAGGTCTCAAAGATGCGGAGCAGAAAGCCATGGGCCATCAGCATGCGCAGCGATTGAATATTGACGAGCGTAATGCCGCGTTTACAGGCAATTGACTTGACGACGTTCAAGCAGGGAACGGCTTCGGATACGATCCGGGTGCCGGGCGAGCTTGGGTTCCGCGAGTTCAAGATCAGCACGGGGATGTTCTTTTCAACCGCTGGCACGACCGTGGCCGGATGCAACACTTTCGCACCGAAATAGGCGAGTTCGGCGGCTTCGGCAAAGCTGATCACCTTGACGCGATGTCCACCGGGTAGGATACGGGGATCACAGGTCAACATGCCGTCCACGTCGGTCCAAATTTGGATTTCGCTGGCTCCGATGCCAGCGCCGAAAATAGCGGCGGAAAAGTCGGAACCACCCCGGCCGAGGGTGGTCGTAAATCCGTCCTGGGTTGAGCCGATGAACCCGCCGAGCACGACGACTTTACTCATCTCCGCGAGCGGCGCGAGGATGTTGGCGCACTTGGCGTAGGTTCGCGGATAGAGGGGCGCGGCCTGGGTATGGCGACGATCGGTGACCAGGACCTCCCGGGCATCGACGTGCACGCTGGCCAACCCTAAGTGTTCGAAAGCGACGGCGACAATCTTCGACGACAGCCGTTCGCCGTAGCTCGAAATGAGGTCCACATACTGAGCCGGAAATTCAGCGATCTGGGTTAGTTCGTCAAGGAAGGCACCGAGTTCCTGGAAATGCAATTCGACGAATCCGCGTAAGGATTCGTGCGCTTCGCCGAGCGTAAACACAAGCAGCGAATCGAGCTCCGCCTGCGCCGCTTCGCGTTCGCCCTTTACGGCCAGTTCGGCGGCGGCGAGCAGGCGATTCGTCGTTTTGCCCATGGCCGAAACGACAACTACGGGTTTCTGGTGGAGACGGGTCCGCACGATCTCGGCGACCCGGGCAATGGCGACGGCGGATTCAACCGAGGACCCGCCAAACTTCATCACAATCATTTATGCCAGCCCCGCCAATAGCTGGGTCACTAACGTCTGGTAGTGGTCCACCGCGGCCAGCAACTCGGCCTTGGGCACCCGCTCTTCGCTCGTGTGGGCGACGTGGATCGTCCCCGGGCCGAACAGCAGCGGCTCGCCCCAGGCACCGCCGAAGGCTGGGATGTCGGTGGTGTAGGCGACGACGGTCGTGGGGAATCCGGGCACGGGCTTCAAATGGATGGCGGGGATGCAGAGGATTTCCCGGGCTTCGACCAATCCTTCGCAAGCCGCGACGACAGCCGCGCGCAGCTCGGTGGGATCGTCGACAAGCCGAAAGAATACGTCGGCGCGGGCGGCGTCGGGGATCACATTGGGTGCCCGGCCACCGCTGAGCGTGCCGATGTTCAGCGTGCAAGGACCAAGGATGGGATGCGAGGGAAGTTCGATTTTGCGGACGCGTTCGAGAGCGTCCAGCAGTTTGTTAATAGCCGAATCGCCGAGCTCAGGATAAGCGCTATGGGCCATTCGGCCGGTGGCATGGAGTTCGAAGCGCAAGGCGCCCTTCGAGCCGAGCGCCAGATGGCAGGAGGTGGGTTCGCCGTTAATCACGTAACGCGATCCCCGCGGGTGGTTCGCCATGAAATACGCTCCGGCCGAGTTCCGTTCCTCGCCGACGACGAAGAGCAAGCCGAAGTTCCGGGTGCCTTTGGCGAGCAGGGCTTCGGCGGCCTTGATCATCGCGGCGAGGAGGCCCTTCACGTCGCAAGCGCCGCGGCCCCAGATGAACTCGTCATCTTCCCGCGAAGGGAAAAATGGGGGCACCGTGTCCGTATGGGTCGACATGGTGACGAGCGGTTCGCCGAAGGTGACTAAAAGATTCGACCGGTTGGGCTCGACTTCGATGAGTTCGAGGGTACCGTCGTATTGTTCCACCAGCGGGCGTAGATAGGCCGCCAGATACTCGACGTGGGGAGCCTCGTTGCCGGTGATCGACTCAATGTCTACGAGTGCGCGCGTGAGTTCAAAAACATGCATAGATTTGGGTTGTGGGGAGGGAGAGCAGGAGGGAAGAAGGCGGACCTTCCTCTCTAGCCCTCCACTCGAAAGTTTCTCCGGCGTTGCACCGGCGCTTCAAGTGACAGTGGACTGGCTTTCGCCCGCGTCCCCCAACAAAGTCGCTATTCGCCAGCGGCTCTTTGTTTCGGCAATGGTCCCTAAGCAGATCGCTCCCGGTGATGGGAAAAACGGCGATCCGTCGTGGCCATTGCGCCTCTACAGAGTTCTTCCAGAGTAACGGAGCGAGCCAGCCGCCGTCAATGCTTCGCCTTATCCTGGAGAAAACCCCGCCAGTCGCGGGGCTCTCACCTCTTCTTCCCAATGCCGCAACAACCCCCGCAACGCCGCCGCCTCTTCCCTCGCCGTTTCCACCCGGTTGATTTTCTCCTCGGGGTCCTCGCCCAGGTGAAACAGATACTCCTTCCCGTTGTCCACCACCAGCTTCCAATTCCCCCGCCGCACCGCCTTTCGCCGGTTCGCCATCCGCTTGTAGCGCCAGAACACCGCCCGGGGCTGCGCCGGCTCCATCAAATCTTCCCCGTCCACCCGGCGCGCCGGTTTTACCGCGGCCGCGGCCAGCAACGTCGCCGTCAAGTCCATATGCAACGCCACCCGCGCTGACTCTGTCCCTGCCCTCACCTTACCCGGGTACTTCAGGATACAAGGTACCCGAATCCCCCCCTCAAATACCTCCGATTTATACCCGCGCAACGCGCCGTTACTCCCCATCTTGGTGGCCCCGTTATCGCTCGCGAAGACGACGAGCGTATCCTTCGGAACGGCAGCCAGGACGCGGCCAATTTGCGAGTCCATTCGTTCGATCATCGCGGCGTATCCAGCCTTCCCTTCCTCGTGCCGCGGTCCTTGCGTCGGCGCATGGGGTGCCGTAAACGGCACGTAGAGAAAGAACGGTTTGGAGGCCGTTCGCCGGCCCAGCCAGGCGATCGCTTCGTCGCCAAGAAGGTCCGTTAAATAGCCAGGCCGATCCACCCGCTTCCCGCCCTCGTAGAGCACTTTGCCGCCTCCCTCTTCTTCGTGAGTGAAGTAATCGGCGTTCCCGCCAAGCACCCCAAAGTAGTGGTCGAACCCATGCCGCGGCGCCGAGTACTTCGGGTCGTATCCCAGGTGCCACTTCCCGATACAGGCCGTCTGGTACCCCCCGCCGCGGAGCATCTGCGCCAGGGACGTCTCTTCGGCCGGCAGCCCCAACTCTCCGCGCTTCTGGAGCCATTCGGCCTCATCGTAGCGGCCCACGTTGCCCACCCCGATCGCACACTCCAAGCCGCCGACCCTATGCGGATATCGGCCCGTCAAAAGCGCCGTTCGACTCGGCGTGCACTCCGGCGCATTCGCGTAAAACTGCGTGTACCGAGTGCCATCCCGAGCTAAACCATCGATATGGGGGGTCTTGATTCCGACCGCGCCGTAACACGCCAAGTCGCCGATACCCATATCGTCAGCAAGAAACAGCACGATACTGGGCCGCGAGGCCACCGCCGCCGCCATCAGAAACATCCGTCGGGAAATCATGCTGCTAGTCTAGCCCCAGACGCTGGCGGCCATCCTGTAGGTATTCGTGTTGGCCTGCACGGTCGCCTCAATCGGCTCCGCGTAGCCACCGCCGAGGAGCAAGACGAAGGGTTTCCCGTAGCTCCGCGCCGCCGTCATCACGCGCCGATCCCGCTCTTCAAGCCCGGCATGGGTCAAGCTCAATTTCCCGAGCTTGTCTTCGCGTAACCCATCGACGCCAGACTGGTAGAACACAAAATCCGGTCGAAACTCCCACACCCGAGGCAACACTTGGTCGAGCTTGGCGAGGTACTCCTCGTCTCCGGTCCCGTCCCCAAACGCGACATCGATTTTGCTCACCTGCTTGCGAAAGGGAAAGTTGTTCTGCCCGTGAAAGGATAGCGTCAATACGTCGGG